>DATATO010000058.1:0-6694 GCA_036268755.1 Mycobacteriales bacterium
GGATCTATTCGAGGGGCATCCCTCTGTAACAGTGCTTCCCGTCACCAGCGAGCTCAGGGATACACCGTTGTTTCGTATCGAGGTCGAGCCGTCGGCAGGGAACGGCCTAAGAAGGCCCTCGCAGATCATGGTGGACAAACCGCAGAGCATTCCGAGAGACAAAGTGGGTGAGACTTTCGGCCGGCTCGAAGATTACGTCTTACTGTCGGTTACCCGGGCCCTCGCGCTGTTTCTCGGCATTGCCTGAGCCTGCCAGCTCCAATTTCTTGAGTTCGTAACTCTAAGGTGGTTACCGTTCTGATTTGGTCCAAGGAAGAGGCGGCCGCGGGCTGTGCCCGGTACCCGTACATGCCTGGCGTGAAGTAACACCAGGCACTACGAGGCCAATACCGTCTCCGACCCCATGGCGGCCGGTGGCGGGACAGGCTCTCCGGCGTTACGCAGGCCATCGATGTGAAAGCCGATCGCCTCGCGCATCTGCGATATGCACTCCTCGTAGCTGTCCCCGAGCGCAATGCATCCCGGAAAGTCAGGACACCAGGCGCCGTAGCCGCCGTCGGCGGCTTGCTCGATGACGATCGGATAGCCGGTCATGCGTCATTCCGCCTAACTATTCGACCAGCCATTCCCTCGAGTAGTGAGATGATCTCGCGTACTGTCCGTGGCATGTGAGCAAATCTCCGACTTCCGCCGGTCCCAGCTCCGGGTTCTCCACGGCCGCTGCCTTTAGACTGCCTGCTGTGGATCCCCTCATTGCGCCGAGCATCCTGTCCGCCGACTTCGCCCGCCTGGCCGAGTCCGCCGGCGCCGCCGAGGGTGCCGACTGGCTGCACGTCGACGTGATGGACAACCACTTTGTCCCCAACCTTACGTTGGGCCTGCCGGTGGTGCAGAGTTTGCTGCGGGCCGTCGACACACCGCTGGACTGCCACCTGATGATCGACGATCCGGCGCGATGGGCCCCCGCGTATGCCGAGGCGGGCGCCCACAACGTGACCTTCCATGCCGAGGCCGCCGCGGCGAGTCACAGCGATCCCGCGGGCGTGGCCGCCGACATTCGGGCCGCGGGAGCCAAGGCGGGTCTGGCGATCAAGCCGGGTACCTCGTTAGAGCCGTATCGTTCGTTGCTGCGACGGATCGACACGTTGCTGCTCATGACCGTGGAGCCTGGATTCGGGGGCCAGGAGTTCATGGAATCGGTGCTGCCCAAGATCAGGCAGGCCCGTTCCTGGATCGGCGCCGACCGGCTCACACTCCGGGTGGAGGTCGACGGCGGAGTCAACGACGACACCATCTACGCGGCGGCCGAGGCCGGCGCGGACGTGTTCGTTGCGGGATCCGCGGTGTATGGCGCGGCGGATCCGGTGGCCGCCGTGGCCGCGTTGCGTCGCACCGCCGCTACCGCTGCTCACGCCCACTGAGATCGGGATGACTCAAGCCGTGGACGCTGCCTACTACAGCCAGGCCGAGCACTCGGCGATGCTCCGCGCGATCGAGCTTGCCGGGCAGGCCCTCGGCCGTACCAGCCCCAACCCGGTAGTGGGGGCGGTGTTGTTGGATGCGGCCGGCAACGTGATCGGAGAGGGCAAGCACGAACAGGCTGGTCGGCCGCATGCCGAGGTGGTCGCCTTACAGGCCGCCGGGGAGCGAGCCCGCGGCGGCACCATGGTCGTCACCCTCGAGCCGTGCACCCACACCGGCCGCACCGGTCCCTGCGTGGAGGCGCTACGCGCCGCCGGCGTAGCCCGGGTCGTCGTCGGTGTCCGGGACCCCGATCCGCCCGCCGCCGGCGGGGCCGGCGCCCTGCGTGCGGCCGGCGTCGAGGTAGTCATGGGGGTTGCCGAGGCGGAGGCTCGCTGGGTCAACCGTGCCTGGCTCACCTCCATTGGACGAGCTCGACCGTATGTGACGTGGAAGTTCGCCGCGACGCTGGACGGCCGCAGCGCCGCCGACGACGGCAGCTCGCGATGGATCACCGGCCCAGCTGCCCGGGCCGACGTGCATCGGCTGCGTTCTCAACAGGATGCGGTGATGTGCGGCGTCGGCACCGTGCTAACCGACGACCCGGAACTCACCGTGCGGCTCAACGGCTACGACGGCCCGCAGCCGTTGCGGGTCGTGCTCGACTCGGCGGCCCGGACGCCGGCGGGGGCCCGCGTCCGGAACGCGGCCGCGCCGACCTGGATCGTCACCGCGAGGGAGTTTCCCGGCCCGGACGGCCGGATAGATCTCGATCGGGTGTTCGCCGAGCTGTTCGTTCGCGACTGCCGAAGTGTGTTCCTCGAGGGCGGCCCCACGCTGGCCGGCGCCGCAATCGAGGCGGGGCTGGTCGACGAGGTGGTCGGATACCTCGCCCCGGCCCTGCTGGGGGCGGGCAGCCCGGCGCTGCGTGACGCGGGAATCCATACCATCGCGCAGACGCTGCGCCTATCGACGCACGATGTCACGGTCGTCGGCGAGGATGTACGGATCACGGCGGTGTCGAGGCGCGGGGGAGCGGCCGCTAACCCTGAAGCTGCCAGTTAGGTTAACCTAACTGGAACGTGTCGACTCACATGGCCACGCACGATGAGAGGCTCAAGGTGTTTACCGGAATCGTTGAGGAGCTCGGCGAGCTCCTCACAGTCGAGGCTTTCGGTGACGGCTCGCGGTTGGCCGTCCGGGCGCCGCTGGTCAGCTCCGACCTTGCGCTCGGTGACTCAGTCTCCGTCAACGGCGTGTGCCTGACCGCCATCGACATCACCGACGGCGTTTTCCGCGCGGACGTGATGGCAGAGACGTTGCGGCGGTCCAGCCTGAGCGGGTTGGAGCCCGGAGCCGCCCTCAACCTCGAGCGCGCCGCCAAGCTCGATTCCAGGCTCGGCGGCCATCTAGTGCAGGGGCACGTCGACGGTATGGCCACGCTCTCCGCGCGAGTCTCCGGCGAGGCCTGGGATGCACTGTGGTTTCGGGTGCCGCAACACCTTGCCCGTTACGTCGTCGAGAAGGGCTCCATCGCCCTCGACGGCGTCTCGCTGACGGTGATTGCGGTAACAGACTCTGCGCAACACTCCGCAGGTCCGCCGCCCGCGGGGCAGGATGGAGACGACGTCGCGGTCGTGGAGGTCGGCATCATTCCCACCACACTGCGCCTCACCACTCTCGGGCGGCTGCGCGAGGGAGAGCGGGTTAATGTCGAGGTAGATGTGATCGCCAAATACGTCGAGCGGCTACTGGGGGATCGGGCATGACGGTTTCGACCGAATCGGCTTCGGCGCAGGCGGGCGGCGAGAGACCCCCTAGCACCCTGGACTCCGTAGACCGTGCCGTGGCCGACCTCGCCGCCGGTAAGGCCGTGATCGTCGTCGACGGTGAGGATCGGGAGAACGAGGGCGACCTCATCGTCGTCGCCGAGCTGGCCACCCCCGAATTGCTGGCATTCATGATCCGCCACACTTCCGGGATGGTGTGTGTGGCGATGGCCGCGTCTGACTGCGACCGGCTCGAGCTGCCGCCGATGTATCACACGAATCAGGACCGGCGCGGTACCGCCTACACCGTCTCCGTGGACGCGACCGACGTGCTCGCCACCGGAATTTCGGCCGAGGACCGCGCCCACACCATCCGTGTCCTGAGCGCCGCGGCCACGTCCCCGACCGATCTCACCCGGCCAGGCCACGTATTTCCGTTGCGCGCCAAGGAGGGCGGCGTGCTGCGTCGTCCCGGCCACACCGAGGCCGCCGTCGACCTCGCCCGCATGGCCGGGCTGCGGCCCGTGGGTGCTATTAGCGAGGTGGTTAACGACGACGGCACCATGGCGCGGCTGCCGCGGTTGCGGGAATTTGCCGCCGAGCATGACATCGCGCTGATCTCCATCGCCCAGCTCATCGAGCACCGCCGCCGTACCGAGCGTCAGGTCACCCGGGTCGTCACCACCCGAATCCCCACCCGTCACGGCGAGTTTCGGGCCATCGGCTACCAGAGCGACTACGACGAGCGCGAGCACGTCGCGCTGCTGCGGGGTGACATCGGCGACGGTGAGGACGTACTGGTCCGCGTCCACTCGGAGTGCCTCACCGGTGATGTGTTCGGCTCGCTACGTTGCGACTGCGGCGCACAGCTCGACAGCGCCCTAGCCCGTGTCGCCCAGGAGGGCCGCGGCATCGTGCTGTACATGCGGGGCCATGAGGGCCGGGGGATCGGGCTGCTGCACAAGCTGCAGGCCTATCAGCTGCAGGACGCCGGCGCGGACACCGTGGACGCCAACCTCGAGCTGGGGCTGCCGGCCGACGCCCGTGACTACGGCACTGGCGCACAGATCCTGGTGGACCTCGGCGTGCACAGCATGCGGCTGCTGAGCAACAACCCGGCCAAGCGCGCCGGCCTGGAGGGCTACGGTCTCACGATCTCCGGCCGCGAACCCCTGCCCAGCCATCCGCACCCGGAGAATCTGCGGTACCTGCGCACCAAGCGAGACCGCATGGGCCACGAGATTCCCGACCTGCCGGAGGAGGTGGTGGTTCCGTGACCGGCGAGGGTAGGCCCGCCGAGATCGACCTCGACGCCTCGGGGCTGCGGCTGGGCATCGTCGCCACGCGGTGGAACGCCGAGATCACCGATCAGCTGTTGCGCCGCGCCCGCCATGCCGCCGACGCGGCGGGCGTGAGTGAGCCGACCGTAGTTCGGGTAGCCGGTTCGGTCGAGCTGCCCGTGGTGGCGCAGGCGTTGGCGCGCCGATGCGATGCCGTGGTGGCACTCGGCGTGATCATTCGTGGCGGGACGCCGCACTTCGACTACGTCTGCGACTCGGTGACCGCCGGCCTGACCCGGGTGGCGCTGGACGAGGGGGTTCCGGTCGCGCACGGCGTGCTCACCTGCGACACCCAGGAGCAGGCCCGCGACCGGGCCGGTTACGGTGACAGCGCGGAAGACAAGGGCTGGCAGGCCACCGTCGCCGCGCTGGACACCGCCCTCACGCTGCGTTTACTTTCGGGCGGTTCCGAATAGCCGGTCCACCGATGCGCCGTCAAGTTCGCGACTCGGTCGGTAGCTGCTAACGCCGAGCCCCATGCGGCGCCGGTTGCGTCGGTTGGTTGGATGGTAGTCGTGAAAACCTTCGACGGGCTGTTTGCCGAGCTGGCTGAAAAATTGACGCAGGGGAGTCCCGAGTCCGGCACCGTGCAGGCGGTGCGGGGTGGGGTGCACGGTATCGGCAAGAAGGTCGTCGAGGAGGCGGCCGAGGTTTGGCTTGCGGCGGAATACCAGAGCGACGAGGAGCTGGCCGAGGAGATCTCGCAGCTGCTTTACCACCTGCAGGTGATGATGCTCGCCCGCGGGCTGCGTCCCGCCGACGTCTACAAATACCTCTAAGTGGCCCACCCGTAGTACGACTATCGAACGAGAACCCGCCGCCGAGGCGAAGAAAGGCCAACCATGCTGCGCGTTGCGGTACCCAATAAGGGCGCCCTGTCCCAACCGGCCAGTGCGATGCTCACGGAGGCGGGGTACCGGCAGCGACACGCGCATCACGAGCTGACCATGGTCGACGAGCGCAACGAGGTGGAGTTCTTTTTTCTCCGACCCCGAGACATCGCGACCTATGTCGGTTCCGGGGATCTCGACCTAGGAATCACCGGCCGGGACCTGCTGCTTGACAGCGGCGTCCCCGTGGCGGAGCTGTTGGAGCTGAACTTCGCCAACTCGAAGTTTCACTTCGCCGCTCCCGTGGGGGCGATGCGCGGGCTCGCCGACCTGGCCGGAAAACGCGTCGCCACGGCATACCCGGGCCTGGTGTCGGGCTATCTCGGCGAGCGGGGCATTTCCGCCACCGTGATTCGACTCGACGGTGCGGTGGAGACCTCGGTGCGGTTGGGGGTGGCCGACGCCATCGCGGACGTAGTCGAGACCGGAACCACGTTGCGGCAACAGGGCCTCGAAATCTTCGGCGACGTCATCGTTCGGTCCCAGGCCGTGCTTATCGGCCGTTCCGGCAGCTCGCCCGAGGCCGGCGCACGGCGCGGTCAGCTGTTGCGGCGGCTACAGAGTGTTCTCGTCGCCCGGCAGTACATCATGATGAGTTACGACGTTCCAACGGAACAGCTGGATGCCGCCTGCGCCCTGACACCGGGAATAGAGACGCCGACGATCTCGCCGCTGCACCGGCAAGGTTGGGTGGCGGTGCAGTCGATGGTTCGCTCCGCTGAGCTTCACGGTGTGATGGATCAGCTCCACGAGCTGGGCGCGCGCGCAATTTTAGTTACCGACATTCGGGCATGTCGGTTGTAGAAAAAAACAACGATGTGTGACACGTTGTATCTCAACAACGTGTCACACATCGTGTGCAGTTTGGGCAATTCGTTACGTCGTGCTTTTGCTGACGAACTGGCTGAAGCCATCAGCCGTGTTCTGTAGTGCTCCGCCGACAGACTTTACGGCGGTGGCCGCATTTGTCGGTTGGGTAGCGATATAGAAAATGACGAAGGTGACGAGACCCCATTGCAGGATCTTTTTCAGCACCACAGACCTCCTTGCGGCTATGCTCTGCTGATTGTGCGGCTCGCCCGGGTGCGGTAATCAAAGCTCGGGGACGCTTCAACCTTCGAGTATGCTCGTTAAGTGCCTAATCGGGCAAGTCACGGGTTGTTAAAAACTTTTGCCGCCCGGGTGTCGTTGAACCGTATGCCGCCCTCGATGCCATACCGTTATCCCGTCAGCT
>DATATO010000059.1:0-38157 GCA_036268755.1 Mycobacteriales bacterium
TCGGGGGTTTGCCGCTCGTTGTCGAGCGCTAGCTCAGGCGCTGGGGGATCTAGATCCGGATGTCGTGCAATGTCAGGAAGTTCTGACCTGGCGACATCTGAGCCTTCTGCGGGGTGGACTACTACGCTGGCTTCCCTATGCCGGGTTTCGTCGCTCATTGTTCGGACCGAAGGGCGGCTTGGTGACGTTTTCTCGGGAGCCACTGGGTTCGTGCCGCTATATGCGGTTTCGGCGTCCTGGGAAGGATGCAGTCAATGGCTACCGCGGCGGACGCGCCTAATGCTGGGCCTTCACGGGATACTGTCCATGACTCATCAGAGGACGGGAGTGACGCTCCTCAACACGCATACTTCGGCAAACGGCGCCGGCGACTGGTCGCCGAACAGTCGGTTTGCCGGCATGCACCGGGCTCAGCTCTCTCACCTGGCTGAAATTATCAATGCGGTCCGCAGGCCTTTACTGGTATCGGGCGATTTCAATACCGCCGCAGATAGCGTGTTTTTTAGAGAATTTCGGGCTCAGACAGACCTCGTCGACGCGTTTAAAGGCCAAGAGCGACCGACTTTTCGCTCCGAGTTTCTGCCGGCTGACAGGAGCGCCCACCGCATCGATTACGTCCTCACGGCGGGGCGTTCGCTGAGGGTGATCGATGCGGTACTCGTTCTGGCCGGCCGGCCGGCGCTATCAGACCATTACGGCCTGCGGGTGACGACGGAGTGGGGCGAGCCTTAGCGGGTCGATCGGAAAGAGCGTCCGGCCGGGCGCCGCAGTTCGAATAAGGCACCAAAGGTGCGCCCATGTCTAAGCCACATGTCGCCAACCACACCGGGCTCTAACTGAACAACCGATGATTCCAGGTGCGCTCTTGGCGAGTGATTTAGCCCGATCGGAGGGTAGCCGGACATCATGCCTGACGGCAACATGTCCGGCAGGCGTCCGCAGCCCGGCATGGATGCTGGCTTCGTCGTCACAGTTCGGCGACCATAACAGGAGATTCTTGTGGAGAGACCTAGTAAACCTGGCACCATCGCCATTATCGGGTCCGGCTTCGGTGGCCTATGTATGGCGATCGAACTGAAACGCGCGGGCATTGACTCATTCACTATCTTTGAAAAAGCCGACGAGGTGGGCGGCATTTGGCGGGACAACACCTATCCCGGTTGTGGTTGCGATGTGCCATCCCACCTGTATTCCTTCTCTTTCGAGAAATATCGAAGCCCTACCATGCGCTATCCCGGGCAGGAGGAGATTCTCGACTACCTCCTCGGAGTCACCGAGAAATATGACCTCCGTCCCCACTTAAAGACCGGCGCCGAAATCGTATCCGCCGACTACGATCACACCACGGCGCGGTGGGTCATTGTCACCAGCCAAGGCGAGGAACATTTGGCCGATGTTCTAATATCCGCAGTCGGTCAGCTACACCGGCCAAAGCTGCCCGATATTGCCGGTCGGGAAGATTTCGAGGGCCGAGCTTTCCACACGGCACGGTGGGATCATGGTCATGATCTGACCGGCTGCGACGTAGCGGTGATCGGTACCGGCTGCAGCGCCGTCCAACTTCTGCCCCACGTGGCCCGACAGGCTCGTCAAGTCCAAGTTTACCAACGGACTCCCAACTGGATTGTCCCCAAGCCTTCAGCCAAATTCGGCTCTGTGACCAGCTGGGCCTTCGGTCGTTTTTCCGTTCTGCAGTCGGTCTACCGTTCCCTGATGTACTTTCTGGCGGACTTCGCATTGACGCCTGTGATCACCCGGGGGTGGTCCTTCCTGCCGGCCACATGGGTCGCGCGGTGGCACCTGCGTACTCAGGTGCCCGAACGCGGCTTACGTTCGCGGCTGACGCCAAGCTATCCGATCGGCTGCAAACGAATTGTCATCGACAACGACTACTATCCGACGTTGTCCCGGGACAACGTCCAGCTTGTGACAGAAGGTATTACTCGGATCACACCCACAGGTATCGAGACCGACGACGGCGTGCACAGAAAAGTGGACGTCATCATTTACGCGACGGGGTTCCGGACGACCGAGTTTCTCGTTCCGATAAGAGTGTTGGGCAAGCAGGGGATGGACCTGCACAAGGAATGGCGGAAAGGCGCAGAGGCATATCTGGGAATGGCGGTCCCTTCATTTCCTAACTTCTTCCTCGTTCATGGACCTAACACCATTCTCGGCCACAATTCGAATATCTTCATGATCGAATGTCAGATTCGGTACATCATGAATTGTCTGCGGATGCTTCCTGGTGAGATTGAAGTTCGCCCTGAAACCATGCGTGACTACCGCACGTGGCTGGACAAAGCGATATCTAAAACCACATGGCCGACAGGTTGCCAGAGCTGGTATAAGACCGAAGACGGCCGTGTGACGAACCCGTGGCCCGCATCGACCATGCGGTACCGACGGTTCACGCGCCGCGATCCCTCGGATGCATTCACCGTGACCATTGGCGAGGCCAAAACTGAGGAGTCCGGAACTCCAGCTAGCTGAACCTAGCTAAACTTCGTGTACAGATCCGTGCGCAGAGCATAAAGACGCCCTCTCATAATGATCCGCCCTAGTACGTCCAAGCCACCGCCACCACTGCGGACAGGATTATTACCCATTTGGCTGACCGATGGTCCTACTCTTCTGTCTCTTCTGTAGAAGTAATAACCGAAGCAGAGACTCTCGATCTCCTCTGCGTCTGCGCAAGAAACTCACGGCTTAGATGTCGGCCCTCACATATTGCCTGGCATCTAGAACATCACCGCGGGAAGGGATCCGGCGGAATTGGAGGAGCTCATGGAGATCGATTTCGTGCCCGATCGGGCGTTGTACCCGTTCGAGTCTCGCTGGCTGGACACCTCGGCTGGCCGGATGCATTACGTTGACGAGGGAGCTGGGCCGCCAATCCTGCTGTGTCACGGCAATCCCACATGGAGCTTTCTGTATCGGCATCTCATCAGGGCTTTGGCAGGCCGGTTCCGGTGCGTGGCCGTCGATTATCTGGGCTTCGGGCTGTCTGAGCGACCCGCCGGTTATGGCTATACCGCCGCCGACCATGTGCGTACGGTGGGTGAGCTGGTCGACCATCTGGGCTTGGAGCGTCTGGTGGTCATGGGTCAGGATTGGGGTGGCCCGATCGGGATGGGCGTCGCGGTCGAGCGCGCCGAGCGCATCGCGGGTGTGGTGCTGGGCAACACCTGGTGCTGGCCCTCGGATGCGGTGCGCCTGAAGATATTCAGCCGGATCATGGGCAGCGCTCTGTTTCAGCACCTGATTCTGCGGCGGAACTTCTTTGTCGAGCGGCTGGTGCCCGCCGGCATCACCCGCCGGCTCAGCCCGGCCGAGATGGACCATTACCGCATGGTGCAGCCCACCCCCGAGGCGCGCATCGGCGTGGCCGTACTACCGAAGCAGATCTTGGCCGCCCGCCCGCTGTTGGAGCGGCTGGGTCGCGAGGTGCCGGCTCGGCTCGGGACCACGCCGGCATTGCTGGTGTGGGGTATGCGGGACCCAGGGTTCCGGGCCGGTGCCCTGCTGCCACGGCTGCGGTCGATCTTTCGCGACCACGTGCTGCTGGAGCTGCCGGACGCCAAGCACTACATCCAGGAAGACGCGCCGGCCCCGATCGCCGAGGCCATCATCGCCCGATTCGGCTGACCCGACCGGCATAGCGGCATGTGATCGGTGACTGCCTCCATCAAGATAGGCACAGAGGTCAGAAATGAGCGACCTGACCCGGTCGAACGAGGGAGGCACGAACTCCGCGCCGATGGGGCTCCAACTGTTCCCACCGATCCAGCTTTGGACTTCGCGAAGCCCATGATGGCTCTCGTCGGGCAGCAGGGCACGGTGAAGCGCGTCCATACCGTATCTACTCAGCCAGCCCACAGCTCGAATAAGCCTGGTTCGGTGCCCTCGGCTGGATTCGAACCAGCGACCATCGGATTAGAAGTCCGGTGCTCTATCCACTGAGCTACGAGGGCCGTCCTGCGCCTAGCCGCGCATGGCCACTATAGAGCAGCGAAACGGGTCCAAAGCGGACCACCTGGCGAGTAACTTCTCCACGAGCAGCTGTCAAGTGTGCAGCCGGGAAGCCCCCTCGACCCAACCCTTACATCCTCTAGCTCTCCACAATGAGGTTTCACCGTAGGCCAAAATTCTGGGCACCCAGCCAATTGGCATGCATCGGTCGATTAGTGCCGAGATCTGCCCGATTGGGCGGGGCGGGGTAGAAGCAACACGGCTGTCGCCGTTACTGTCGTGGACCATGTCTGTTCCATCACCCCGGTTCATCCGGACCTCATGCGTTTTAACGATTGCCGCCTTCACTCTTGGTCTGCCGGCCGTCGCGTCCGCCGAAGGCCCCAGTGACAATCTCGCCCCGATCACTGGCCTGGCCAAGGTGGTAACCGGCACTGTCGACACCCAGAGCCTGACCGATGGCAATACCCCCACCCTGATGCGCGGCGCCTCCGACACGGACTCCACGGTGTCCATGCTGGACAGCGGCGTCCTGAAAAACTTCAATGCCCAGCAGCTGTTGCTCAACAACGGCGAATCTAGGCAGCTCCAGGCCTACCGCCTTAGCCCGCAGGAAAAGGCGGGTGAGCCGCAGGTTGGCAAGGGCTCCGGCGTCAAGCTGGGCGAGACGCCATTGTCCAGCGTTGGCCTTGACGACCAGAAGATGTCCAAGGTGACCTGGCTGCTCGCGCAGACCAAGGCCGCCGGCGACGACAAGTCGAGTCTCGACAAGCTGGCCGACTCGGTCTCCAGCGTCACCGGCCTCGACCTAGGCACCGTCACCCCGAAGCAGCGCTCCGCGGCTACCCAGGCCGCCGTGTGGCACTTCACCAAGGGCATGGAGCTCGACCCGCAGCACAACGACAGCGTGGTCACCTCCCTGTACAACTACCTGGTCGGCCCCGCCAACGTTGGCGCTCCGCTTCCGACCCGCCGCGCCGCCCCGCTGAGCACCGTTCCGCTGGCCGGTAGCTTGCCAACCGCCGATGAGCTGCCGCCGGCTCTCGCGCCGGACGCCGGCAGTGTCTCCGGTCCGTTCAAGGTCAGCCCGGACTCCCCGGGAGTCGGACTCGAGGCCAGCGGTAACAAGGATCCCCAGGTCGTGAACTCCAAGGGTGCCGTCATCGACAAGGCCGCGCCCGGTGAAGAGTTCTTCCTGAAGATGCCCAAGGACGCGTCGGCTCAACCCGTGGTCGTCAGCGCCATCTCGCAGCAGAAGGACGTGACCGGCCGTGTCGTCACCGACCTCGGCCACGACACCCACAAGCAGCCGACTCAGTTGGTGCTGCAGGACGGTCCCGCGCTTCCGGTGCAGCAGCCGGTGACGCTCAACTGGGTGCCCGACGAGAAGGCCGCGCAGGCCGGATCGTCCAACTCCGCCGCTGGCAGCTATAACGAGGCTAAGCCCTCTGAGGTAGCACATAAGACCAAGCACGCCGCAACCGATCACGCCGGCGGCCTTCCGGTCACCGGCGCCGCGGTCGGCGGCATTGTTGCGCTCGGTGTAGTACTGCTCGGCGGCGGTGGTCTCTTGTTCCTGTCCTCTCGTCGCAAGAAAGCGGCGGCGGTGGCAACCCCAGCCGAGTAATGCCCGCTAGCGGCTGGCATTACCAAAACTAGGAAAGCTCATGTCGCTGTTTCGTGTTTCCCCGCAAGGTTTGATTCCGTTCCGGCCGATCGACGGTGGTTCCGTCGATCCGGCCGAGGTCACCAACGCGCTCATTCAGGCGTTGTGGTCGGACCTTGACGCCATCGGTGGCGGTCGTCTTATGGCCATTCACCGGGGAGGCGCTGACGGCTCCAATGAAGTTCCCATGATCCTGGCGCTAGACGGCGACGGTTCGGCCGTCGTCGTCTACGCCAGTGC
The DNA here is from genome assembly GCA_036268755.1 of Mycobacteriales bacterium. Lineage (GTDB taxonomy): Bacteria > Actinomycetota > Actinomycetes > Mycobacteriales > QHCE01 > DATATO01. The sequence continues at coordinate 5,879 of DATATO010000059.1, forward strand.
TCAGTTGGATTCCGCCGGACTCGCTCATTGCCTCGAGCAGGTGGGCCTAGCGCGCAGGTCCACGGTTAGCGAACTGGCCAGCGGGTATTGGCGCGGTAGCGACGAATTTTGGCGAGACTGGCAGGACTTCAGCGGTACCTCCTCGCCTGTCTCCTCGGGGTCGCATAACCGCCCCCTCCGCCTGGTGATTGTTACCACTGCCATACCCGATTCCACCGAGGCCGCGCTCAGTTTCCTGACCGAGGCGGGTACACCCGTCTCGGTCCGCAAGGCCAGCATGTACGTCGATGCCGAGGGATGCCAGCTGCTCGAACTAGCTCACGAGCCGGCCAGTCCCCACGAGGTTCGGCAGGGTGCGAGCGAGCAGCGGAAAGTGGCTACCCCTCACACGGTCGAAAACGCCCAGCCGGCGCCCGCTCCACGCAATACGCCGAATCCCGGTCAGCGGACGACCCGCCTCACATCCCACATGCCCGACCGCGAGGCCGAGGTCGGTCAGCGCGGCGCGGCCGGCCGGAACATGGACGTTGGTGCCATGAACCACGCAGTGGCCGACGAGTTGTTCTCGGGCTCCAGCGGATCCCGGCAGAGCCGGTTTACCCGCCCCACCTCTCGCGTGGCGGCGAATCCGCCGGCGGCCTCCGTGTCACAGCTGCGCCGCAAGCAGCCGACACCGGTCGAGATCGAGCCCCCGGGCGCCGAGGACGACTACGACCAGGGGGACGAGGATCAGACCCCGCGCTTCGGTCGTAACGACGACGCACTGTCGGAGGAGTACGGCTCGCCACAGCTGGCGCCGCTGCGATTTCCCAGCGAGCTGGTCGAGCCTCCGTTCCCGGAGGAACTGATGAACCCCGGTGTAGTCAGCGCCAACGGTCGAGGTCACAGCGCCTAGGGCCTGTGTTGCCTACGGACGCTCTGCCGCCTCCGGGCACTTAGTCCCGGGGCGGGGCCGCGGCCGGCCATGTTGGTCGCAGGTGCGCCGGGGATCGGTCGGCTCGGTGTCCTCCGACGTTGCCGAATACCGCCGACCCGCGCAGGAGCTTTCTCCGTCCTGGCTTGGTTGAGGTCCTGTATGATCCGGCTGTTCCAGGTACCGACTTGATGCGTCCGCACCTGTCGTCGCAGCCCGCGCATGCGCTCGCGCTGCTCCGGCTCGGACATGTGCAGCGCCCGTTCCATGCCGTCGGCTAGCTCACGAGTGTTTCGTGGATCGACGATGACAGCTCCGCTAGGGCCGAGCTCAACCGCGGCTCCGGCACCCCCTCCCAACAGGAGTGTCCCGCGCTCGTCGCTGCGGGAGGCGATAAATTCCTTCGCCATCAGATTCATGCCGTCCTTGAGCGGAGTGATCGTCATGACGTCGGCGGCGCGATATACGGCGGGAACCTCTTCCGGAGACACGCTGTCCCAATGGTCGTGGATGGGCTCCCAGCTTCTGCCGGTCTTCGGATCGATGATCCGGTATTTGGCGTTCAGCTCGGCGATGCGATTCGATAACAGCTCGGCGTACTGTTGCGCCGCCTCCACCCCTTCGCGGGCCTTCGCGAACGACAGATACATGACCTCCTGTCGTGGGTCGAAACGACCCTCGGCGAGCAGCAACTCGAGCGCGTCGATCCGCTCGGAGATGCCCTTGGTGTAGTCCAGCCGCTCGATGCCGGCGATAATCTTTCGGTGCCCGACGGTCTCCTTGATCTCCTCGGTCTTCCGGGCGATCTCGTCGCTGCGTCCCAGCGAGTCGTATTTGTCATAGTCGATGGAGATTGGATAGTTGCGGACCGCCACCTGGCGGTTTTCAACCTGTATCTGGTCACCTACCACTCGAACTAGCTCGCCGTTCACCGTAAACGGGGAGCCTGCCTCTGCCGAGCGTTGTACGACTTTCCGCACGGTGTCGACGAAGTTCTTCACGTCCCTCGGCGTCTGGAATCCCAGCACATCGTTGGCCAGGAGGCCGGCGAGAAGTTCTTCGTGATGCGGGATTGTCGAGTAATCGGTGTAGTTGGGGAACGGCGTATGGGCGAAGTACCCCAGGGTGAGGTCGGGGCGTTGGTCGCGCAACATCCCCGACACGAGCTGCAACTGGTAGTCATGCACCCAGGCTATGGAGTCCGGTTCAGCCTGTCGGGCGAGCTCGTCGGCGAAGCGCTGGTTGACCCGTTGGTACTGCTCAAACCATTCCCCGGCCGCGTTCTCCCAGAATCGCACGTCATCGGCGCCCGGCACGAACTCCCGAAGCCCGTGGTAGGTAGGCCATAGGATCCCGTTACTGAAGCCCGCATAGTGTCCCTCGGTCTCCCGCTCGCTCACCGTGAGCGGGTGATAGTCGGTGCCGTCTCCGTGCAATGGGTCCGAGTGGCCGCTGAGTTCTCCCACCCAGTGATGCGGTGGCGGTGTCATGTTGGCGAGCCCAGTGGCGACCCCGCCCATGCTCGGAGTGAGTTCTCCGGTGTTGTTGTCGATCTTCAACGGTAGGCGATAAGAAGCGATGGATACGGCGGGAGTCTGCTCGGCGCTGGGCTCGGTGAGCCAGTCGAGCAGCCCGACCACCTCGTCGACGCTGTTCACGAAGACAAGGTTGCCGCGGTCCAATAGGTGCTCGGCGTCGAGCGCCGCGAGGGTCTCCGGGCCGTCTCCGACGACGACGCCGACGTCTGTCTCCCGCAATCCTTTGAACCCGGCCATGCCGTAGCTGCCGTCGCTGACGTAGAGAGTCGGCCGGTCGGGTGGAATCTCGGATGCCTCGGTGGTCCTGCCATTGACTACCTCATAGCTGCCCAGTACCGGCGCGCCGTCGGCGCGATATTCGGCGACTACGCTGACGCCGTCATCGGCCACATGTCGCCGGAGGTGCTTGATCAGTTCTTGCTCACGCGCCACGGCGTTGACTCCTGTAACCGAATGATGGTCCGGCTCCATGGTTACGCGGCCGCGTCGATGCTGTTGTCGAATCGAGGTAACTACTGCATCTAGATCGATACAGTTGGGACTAATGCACTAATTCATCCAGATAGGTCGCGGCCCAATGTGTGACGTCATGCGCGGAAACCTGCTCGCGCATGGCTGCCATGCGTTCCCTTAGCTCCGTCGGATCCGTATTAACCCCGGCCATGATCTGCCGCTTGAGCCCGTCCACGTCATGCGGATTCACCATGAAGGCCCGGTCCAACTCGGCGGCGGCACCGGCGAACTCGCTGAGCACCAGTGAACCGCCGGAATCGGCCCGGGAGGCGACATACTCCTTCGCGACCAAGTTCATTCCATCCCGCAGCGGCGTGACCAGCATGACCTCGGCCACGTTGTATAGCGCGCACAGCTCGTTTCGGCTGTATGACTGCCGCAGGTAGTGCACCGCCGGGGTGCCGACGCGGCCGAATTCGCCATTGATCTGGCCCACCTGCCGTTCCACGTCGTGCCGCAGCGCACGATAGTGCTCCACCCGCTCCCTGCTGGGGGTCGCGACCTGCACCAGCACCGTTTCCGGAACGGTGAGCGCACCGTCGAAGAGCAGCTCCCGGTAGGCCTTGAGGCGTTTGTCGATACCTTTCGTGTAGTCGAGCCGGTCCACGCCGAGCAGGACGGTCCGCGGGTCGCCCAGGCGGCGGCGCAGCGCCCGCGCCCGCTCCCTGACCTTCTTCGAGCCGCCCAACTTGTTAAGGCCGTCGAAGTCAATCGAGATGGGGAAGGCCCCCGCGCGAACCACCCGGCCGTCGACGGCGATGCTGGAGTCGGTGCGTTCCAGGCCGCAAATCCACTCGGCGAGGTGCAAAAAGTTCTCGGCGCCGTCCGGGGTCTGGAAGCCGACGAGGTCCGCCCCGAGTAGCCCCTCGATGAGCTGGCGACGCCACGGCAGCTGCATGAACAGCTCCAGCGGTGGGAACGGGATGTGCAGGAAGAACCCAATGCGCAGGTCGGGTCGGGCCTCGCGCAGCAGCGCCGGCAATAGCTGCAGCTGATAGTCCTGAATCCAGATCGTGGCGTTGGGGGCGGCGGCCTTGGCGGTGACGTCCGCGAAGCGCCGATTCACCTCGACGTACCGGTCCCACCAATGCCGGTGATAGCTGGGGGAGACCACGGCGTCGTGATACAGCGGCCACAGCGTGCCGTTAGAGAATCCCTCGTAATAGTCGCGGACGTCGTCCGCCGACAACTCCACGGGATGCAGCGACACCCCGTCGAGGTCGAAGGGCTCCGGAGCGGTCCCGACGATGCCCGACCAGCCGACCCAGACACCACCCCGGTTGCTCATAACGGGGTCGAGGGCGGTGACCAAACCACCCGGACTGCGGCGCCAGGCGTCGACCCCTGTTCCGTCACCGACACGGTCGACCGGGAGTCGGTTGGCCACTACGACAAAGTCGCCGCTCTCGCTCATTACTGTCTCCGCCCGCCGCGCGGCCGTCCACAGACGCTAGGTGCCGCTCGCGCTTTTCTCTAGCCTAGTCAGCCTCGGCCTCAACTGAGGTTTCCCGCGCGTTACGACTTGACTGCGGTCAGGGCCGGGGTTCGCAGAGACACTCGTCGCAGCGGCCAGGGCCGATAGCCTCAATTAGCTGCCGCAGCGCTCGGCCGCTTCGGTAAGCAGCTCGGCCAGCTCGAATGGGTCGCGCAGTTCCAGCAGCTCGACATCGTCGTCGAGGCGACGTTCCCGGATGGCGCTTCGGAGCCGATCGCCCACTGTGACCATGATATCGCCCCCGCGCAGTTCGGCCATGGCGGCTAGGTCGGTGATGTCGTCACCCACGCAGGCTATGGATAGATGGGGGAAAGCCTCGTGCAGATAGGTGACGGGTCGGCCCTTGTCGGCCGGCCGCACCTGAATGTCGAGCACGTTGCTGCCGAGGATCGCGTGGAGCTCGTGTCCCCAGCCCCGCGAGCGCTCGAGGCGGAACTGCTCCGTCGTGGCCAGGACCTGCGCCGCCGTATCGGGATGAGTCGCCGCCAACATCCGAGTGTGCACGGCCACACCCTCGGGTTTGATCTCCAGGTAGATCTGACCCTGCCGGGTCGGGTCGATCTCGTGAAGGACCGGGATGGCCGGAAACATCAGCTGTAGAAATCCGGGTAGCTCCTCGACGAGCCGGTCCCTGCTTTCCCTGTCGTCAGGTGACATCGGCGTGAACAGCCCGGCGACGCGGGCTGCGTCTTCCTGACCGGCGATCAGGCCAGGGTCCAGATCTGCCCCGTGGTTGCCGATCGCGTAGATGATGCCGCGGCGCCCGTCGTCGAGGCGGTAGCCCAACCCCTCGGTATCGAAAGTTGCGATCGGCGACTCCACGTGCGCAACGTTCGACCCACTCTCCGGGTCGTAGTCGTGCACGTTCTCCGTTTTCAGGAACTCCTCGATGCCACGCTTGCCCTCCGGCGTGAGCCGCCGAGGCCGCCCGCTGATAACCACCACCAGATGTGCCGGGCTGGCGCCCAACAGCTGGAGCGCCGGCAGCACGCCGGGCGCGCGCCACGCCTCCTCCGCCTCGTCGTGCAGCGGGCTGAGGCAGCCGTCGTAGTCGGTGGCGACGATCGCGCCAGCCGCGATTCGCTCCACCGCAAGGTTCCAGTTATGTGGTCGATAGGCCATGCCAGCTCCGTGAGTCTTGAGGACAGGCTCAGAAGATAGCGGACATGTCCGACATTGAGCCGAAGCCGATCTATGGCGGATCGCCGTGGACCCCGTTTGGTGGCTCGTGCGGCGCTCTTGGTTGCCACCGAATTCAGGAGGGTGGCGACCTCCGCGGGGCTTGCCAGTCTCAACAGATCCACCCCGTCCGGCAACCCGCGCTCGCGCAGGGCCTCGGTAAGCCGGTCACCGACGACTACGGCAATGTCACCCGGGCGCAGCTCGGCCATGGCGTCGAGGTCGGTGATGTCATCGCCGATGTACACGATGGGCTCACCGGGAAACTTCTCGTGTAGGTAGGCGATGGGGCACCCCTTGCTGGCCGGGCGCACCATGATGTCCAGCACGTTGCTGCCGGCCGTGGCGTGTAGCGGGTGATCCCGCTGCTCCGATGTGCGGGCGAGGTAGAACTCCCTTGCCACTCGCAAGGCGTCCTCGGCATCCGCCGGGCTGGCCGCGCCGAGGGCGCGGGTGTGCACCGCAACCCCCTCGGGTTTGACCTCAAGGTAGATCTGCTTGCCGGGTTGCCCGGATTCAAAGGTGATCGGGATGTCCGGTAACGCTTGCCGCAGCGCCGTCGGCAGATCGGCGATGAGACCTTTGCGGATTGCGGCATCCTCTTCACTCATCGGCGCGAAGAGTTCGGCGGCCCGGGCTTGATCTTCCTCGATCGTAACGAGCGCCGGATCCATGTCGGTCCCGTGGTTGGCGATGACGTGGATCCTGCCGGGGCTGCCGTTGAGCTCGTAGCCGAGGTCTTTGCCGGGGAAGCGTGCGACCGGGAGTTCCGTGTCTCGAACGTTCGCCCCGGTTCGAGGGTCACGTTCGTACACGTTCTCAGTTCTGAGGAAGTCCTCGATGCCGCGTTTGCCGTCCGGCGTGAGCCGACGGGGACGTCCGCTGATCGCCACCACCAGGTGGTCACGGCTCGCCCCCAGTCGCTGCAGCGGCTCCAGGATGCGCCTGGCCCGCCACGCCTCTTCGGCGTTGTCGTGCAACGGGCTGAGGCAGCCGTCGTAGTCGGTGGCGACGATCGCGCCGGCGGTGACGCGCTCCGCGAGATCGTCCATGGTGTACAGGCCGTTGGCCATGTCAGCTCCATTGGGTCAAGTTCGCCTTGACGTGTTCGGCCGGCGACCTTCATGAGTTCGGGTACGCCTATGGCCAGATCTCGCTGACAGGAGAGGAGGGGTGTTGGAGGTACGCCCTCATGCATTTCGTCAAGGTGTCGGTGGAAGAATATGACCGTGGCTTCTTACATCTACACCATGCATAAGGTCCGTAAGTCTCACGCCGAGAAGGTGATTCTCGACGACGTAACCCTCGCGTTCCTGCCGGGCGCCAAAATCGGCGTGGTGGGCCCCAACGGTGCCGGTAAGTCCACGGTACTCAAGATCATGGCCGGCATGGAGCAGGCCTCCAACGGTGATGCCGCACTCAGCCCCGGTGCCAGCGTCGGCATCCTGCTGCAGGAGCCGCCGCTGGACGACAGCAAGACGGTCCTTGGCAACATCGAGGAAGGCGTGGCCGAGACCAAGGCCGCTCTGGACCGGTTCAACCAGATCGCCGAGCAGATGGCCACCGACTACTCGGACGAGCTGATGACCGAGATGGGGCAGCTGCAGGAAAAGCTAGACCACCTGGATGCCTGGGATCTCGACTCCCAACTAGAGCAGGCGATGGACGCGCTCCGGTGCCCGCCGGGAGACGCCGACGTTTCGGTGCTCTCCGGTGGTGAGCGCCGTCGGGTCGCGCTGTGCAAGCTGCTGTTACAGCAGCCGGACCTGCTGCTGCTCGACGAGCCCACCAACCACCTCGACGCCGAGAGCGTGCTCTGGCTCGAGCAGCACCTTGCCAAATACCCCGGTTGCGTGCTCGCCGTCACCCACGACCGCTACTTCCTGGACAACGTCGCCGAGTGGATCCTCGAGCTGGACCGCGGCCATGCCTACCCCTATGAGGGCAACTACTCCACCTATCTGGAGAAGAAGTCCGAGCGGCTTAAGGTCGAGGGTCAGAAGGACGCCAAGCGACAGAAGCGGCTTACCGAGGAGCTCGCCTGGGTGCGGTCCAACGCCAAGGGCCGTCAGGCCAAGAGCAAGGCCCGTCTCGCCCGATACGAGGAGATGGCCGCCGAGGCGGAGAAGACCCGCAAGCTGGACTTCGAGGAGATCCAGATCCCGCCGGGTCCGCGGCTCGGTAATGTCGTCATCGAGGCCAGCCACCTGGGCAAGGGCTTCGATGACCGGCTGCTGATCGACGACCTGTCCTTCACGTTGCCGCCCAACGGTATCGTCGGCGTCATCGGCCCCAATGGTGCCGGCAAGACCACGTTGTTCAAGACCATCATCGGTTTTGAGCAGCCGGACACCGGCTCGGTGCGGGTGGGCGACACGGTGAAGCTGTCCTATGTCGACCAGAACCGTTCGGGAATCGACCCGAAGAAGACCGTGTGGCAGACCATCTCCGACGGCCTGGATCACCTGCATGTCGGCCACGTGGAAATGCCGTCGCGCGCCTACGTCGGCGCCTTCGGCTTCAAGGGCCCGGACCAGCAGAAGCCCGCGGGTGTGCTGTCCGGTGGCGAGCGGAACCGGCTCAATCTGGCACTCACGCTCAAGCAGGGCGGAAACGTGATCCTGCTCGATGAGCCCACCAACGACCTCGACACCGAGACGCTGTCGTCGCTGGAGAACGCGCTGCTGGAGTTTCCCGGTTGCGCCGTGGTGATCTCCCACGACCGGTGGTTCCTGGATCGGGTCGCGACGCACATCCTGGCCTACGAAGGCGACTCGCAGTGGTTCTTCTTCGAGGGCAACTTCGAGTCATACGAGAAGAACAAGGTGGAGCGGCTCGGTGCCGAGGCGGCCCGGCCGCATCGTGTCACCTACCGCAAGCTCGCCCGCGGCTGAGTTCGGCCGCATGGCGAATCTTTTTATTACCGGAGTTTCACGAGGCATCGGGCGTGCGGCCGCCCAATATTTCGCCGAACGAGGCCATACGGTGTATGGCTGCTATCGATGGTCGCCGGAGTACGCCTCCGAGGCCGAATGCGTACGCGACCTTGCCGGGCAGTTGCCGGGCGTGACGCTGCTGTCGTGCGACGTCGCCGATCGGGATCGCTGCGACGAGATGATCAATCAACTCGCCGGGATTCCATTGGCGGGTGTTGTCAACAATGCAGCAATATTCACGCCCAACCCATGGCAGGATTTCGATATCGCCCTCTGGGATAAGGCGATGGAGATCAATCTGACGGCGCCGCTGCGCCTGGTGCACGGGCTGCGGGGCCAGATAATCACCGGCGGCAGCGTCGTCAACATGTCCAGCACCGATGCCTACTCCGCCGGATACTCAGACATTGCCTATGCCGCGAGCAAAGCCGGCTTGATGAGCCTCACCAAAAGTCTCGCCGCGCTACTTGCTCCGCGCAAGATACGAGTGAACGCCGTCGCCAACGGATGGACTGACACCGGGATGAAGCTGAACCCCGAGGTGCTCGAGGCGGTGCACTACAAAACCCCATTGGGCCGCATGTCCACCACCCAGGAGATAGTAGATGTGATCGATTTTCTGCTGTTCGGCGGCTCGTCGTTCATTACCGGCTCCGTGATTCGAGTCGACGGCGGCTACGGCAGCGTCGACGAGGTCCTCAAGCGCGAGGCAGGCTACTAGCGGTAGCGCTATTCTCGACATTTCATAAAATGTCGGAGGGCTCATCGCCGGCCGGCTCCGGCATGTGGTTGACCATGAAGTGCGCCGCCCGCTCTAGGTATTCCCACAGTGTGGCGTCGAGCTCGGGCGCCAAACCCACATCATCGAGCGAGGAGCGCATGTGCCGCAGCCAGACGTCACGTTCGGCGGGGCCGATGACGAACGGCGCGTGCCGCATCCGCAGCCTCGGATGGCCGCGTAGCTCGGAATACGTCTTCGGGCCGCCCCAGTACTGCTCCAGGAACAGCAGCAGCCGGTCGGCCGCCTCATCCAGGTCGTCGGGATACATCGGCCGCAGCACGGGATCGGTTGCCACCCGGCGGTAAAAGCCCGTCACCAGGGCGTAAAAGGCGTCGTGCCCGCCCATGGCGTCGTACAGCGTCGTCTCTTCGGCGGTCGTTGGAGCGGCCGAGGCCGGTCGCGACGACAGGCCAAGCATGCGGCCGGGCGAGGGGGTTTGTTCCGATGTCATGCCTTGTCGCCTTGTCCATTCGTAGGGATGGCGGGTAGTCCCGATTCGATTCCCGCCTCGGCGAATGCCGCCGTCACCCTGGCCCGCAGCTCTCGAGCGACCCGCCATTGTGCCTGGCTGGTCGTCTTCACGGTGATGCGCAGCGTCATGCCGTTGGCTGTCAGCTGCTCGACCCCCAGCACCTCGGGCTGCCCGAGCAAATCGGCCTTCCACGTGTCATCCTCGGCGAGTTTCCCGCCTACCTGCCGCATGGTGTCCGTCGCCGAGGCCACGTCGGTGCCGAACGGCACCGGAATGTCCACGTTCACCATGGCCCAGCCCTGGCTCTTGTTGCCGACCCGGAGCACCTCACCGTTGCGGACATACCAGACGACACCGCTACCGTCCCGGAGTGTGGTGACCCGAAGCCCCATTGCCTCCACAGTTCCTGACGCATCACCCATATCGATGACGTCGCCCACTCCGTACTGGTCTTCCAGCATCATGAACATGCCCGCTAGGACGTCCTTTACCAGCGCCTGGGCGCCGAAGCCCAGGGCGACGCCGGCAATACCGGCACTGGCGAGCAACGGCCCCAGCGGCTGTCCCAGCTGAGCGAGAATCATCATGGCCGCCACCACGACGATCGCTATCGAGCTGACGTTTCGCAGCACCGAGCTGATCGTCTGGGCGCGCTGCCTGCGGCGTTCCGATGCTAGTGCTATGGCGGCAATCGTCGCCGGTGTTCGCTCGCGCAGCGGGCGCAGCACCGTGGGGACCTTGCCCTCGGTAGTGGACTTGGTGATGCGTCGGATCGCGCGATGCAGCAACCAACGCACCACCAAAGCACAGAACACAATTCCCAGGATTGTCACCGGCTTGGTGATCATCCAGCTGGAGTTCTCGGCTAGCCAGCTACTGCTGGTCAGATGCCAGACGTTGTGGCACAGCGTGCCCGCTTCAGAGGCGCACTTGGGCTTTGCGGCTAATAACACGCCCCAAGCCTACTTATCCGCCCGAGTCGGTGGTCCACCACACCGATCCGTGGCATTGCATGCGGATCGAACTTATATAGGGAAGTATTGAGATCTCGGAGGTATGTCGTGACGCTATCGTTCCCCCAGGCTCGTGGCGGAGTTTCCGCGCCTTCCACCGGTGCGACCACCGCCCTCGTGCTCAACGCCAGCTACGAACCACTGTGTGTGGTCCCGACCCGCCGGGCGGCGGTGTTGGTGCTCACGCACAAGGCGGAGGCGGTCACCGACGGCGACGGTGTACTGCACAGCGAGCGCCGCGCGCTGCCGGTGCCGGCGGTGGTGAGGCTCACCCGATTCGTCAAGGTGCCGTTCCGGGGACAGGTGACCCTCACGCGCCGCGCGGTGTTCAGTCGCGACCACGGGGCCTGTGGCTACTGCGGAGACCCGGCGAACACCATCGACCACGTCGTCCCGCGCAGCCGCGGCGGCAGGCACACCTGGGATAATGTTGTGGCCGCCTGCCACCGCTGCAACCACCTCAAGGCCGACCGCACGCTCGTTGAGCTCGGCTGGGAGTTGCGTACGCCGCCCCTCACACCCAGCGGGCTTACCTGGCGAATTCTGGGGCATCGCCGGCCGGACCCCCGCTGGTACGACTGGCTCGGCGGCACCGTCACGGCTGCCGCGGCTTAGATTTGTCGATCGGTCCACGATTATGGTCCGAGCCCGATCCGTGGTAAGCAGGAATGGATGATCCCCAGTAACGGCGCAGACGACGGCACCCTCGACGACTCGTTAGACAGCTCTGCGGCCCTTCCGAGTCAGCCCTCTTGGCGGGCCACGGCACGGCCGGTGCCGCCCGCGGAACAGCATCGTCCCGGGCGTTTCGGCCAATCCGACGATGTCTCCCCGCCGCGCCGCCGCGGACGGCTCGGACGATTGGGGTCCCGCCTCGCATCGCCCTCGAACGCCAGGGCGTCGCCATCACCGGCGAGAGCCGACGGTCGTCCGATATACGTCCGGTCCCGCGGACGCGGTTGGGTTGCGCTGTCGATAGTCGCGGCGTTGGCCTGCTGGACGACGTGGCTCGGATACGACCTGGTCGAGCTCGGCTCGCCGGGAGAACCGCTGCGTGGGCTTTCGCTCGCTGCCGTGGCGTCGATCGCCGTGTATTGGCTCACCCGGTTGGCGGGGTATCTAATGCGCACAACCTGGGAGCGGGGACCGCGTACGAGCACACTCGTGCCGAACGCAATCACGGCAATTTTCGTCGTGTTATGCGGTGTTGCGTTTTTATCGCGTACACCATTCGCTATTAGCGCCCTGTGGCACACACTGGCCGAACAGTTTCACTAGAGTCGCTCGACCACTAGGCTCCAGGCCGTTGCTGAAACGATTCGGGAACCCCACTATTATTGCTAGCGCTATGACCATTACAGAGACATTGTCGGTGTTCGCGGGCATTCCGCTCGGAGTGATTCTTTTAGTTGCCCTTTTGGTATATGCGCCGTCACGCTCCAGGCGTGCCCCGCGCTACCGGCCTGGGCTGCCATTTTCGTTTTCCTCCGTTTGGTATCTCGCCCCGCATGACTCGATCAATCCCCGTCATCATTCCGATCGCCGCGCGCTGACTTCCGGTTCGGCTGCGTCGACGCAGAAGCCCAAGCAGAACGTTGGAGGGGCCCGTGCCAGCTGGTAGCACCCTGAACCTGCAGGGACCCTTTTCGGAAAACCAACTCAGCCGGATCAGTGGGGCGCTCGATGCCGCCGATCGGGAAACCGGCATGACGTTCAGCGTGTACGTGGGCCAGCTGGAGGGTTCCACGCGTGAGCACGCCGAGCGCCTTCATGCGCAGCTTGAACGGCCGGACGGCTCGGTGCTGATCGCCATCTCGCCGAATCAGCGCATGCTGGAGATTGTCACCGGGTCCAGCGTTCGAGATCGCCTGTCGGATCAAAGCTGTGGCCTGGTCGCCATGTCGATGACCTCGTCGCTGTCCGGCGGAGACCTGGCCGGCGCCATCGTAGTGGGCCTGCACATGCTGTCCGAGCGTGCTCGCTGGTAGCGGAGCGGTTCCTTGTAATACGGGCAACGAGGCCCTGAAGCAGCTTAACTCCACATAGGACATTTACGGGTAACTTCAGTCACAGTTGGCATCAACGCCGAGTATTTGGGCGATGTAACCATTGAGACCGTTGTACATCCCTGTCGCATTGTGAGCTATGACGAATCAGAATTCCCGGCCCAAGATCATCCCCCGGTTCAGCTTTACGCAGATCGTCGCCAGTGCTTTGGCGGCGGGCTCTGCCGCGCTCGCCGCGCGATACCTCGGCCTGGTCGGCACCGTAGTGGGAGCCGCGATCATCGGGGCCATCGCGACCACCGCGACCACCGTCTATGAACATTCGCTTCGACGCACCAACGCAGCCCTGCACAGGGCTGCGAGCCGCTCCGCGCGACGGGTGGAGGGTCTGGCCGCGACCATTCCGGTGTTGTCCCCGACGTCGAAGGCCCTCGTGCGGCTGACCGACCGTGGCGCTCCGGAAAAGCCGGAGACCACGCTGCATTCCGGTGTTGAATGGGCCGCCGGGGAGCACATCAAACGTCCCGGCCGTTCCGCATCGAGCGTCGTCTCCGCCGAGACGAGCATGTTCAGCCGTGTCGTTACCCCGGCGCCGAGAAAGCCGATGCCGACGGTGACGCGATGGAAGCTCGCGGCCGGTCTCACGACGGCCGTCCTGGTCACGTCCATGACCACGGTCGCGGGTCTTCAGTTGGCCGGCGGGAGCTCGCTATCCGACCTTATGCACGGCTCGAGTAACGATTCCGGGTCGTCCAAGGGCCGCGTGACCGTGGAGCAGCCCATCATCGTGCAGAACACGTCGAATCGGCCGACGGTGCGGGTGACCGTCGGGCCGAGCCCTAGCCCCACCCAGCCAAGTTCCACCCAACCCACCACACCGACACCCTCCCAGCCCACGCCGTCCACCCCGGCGCCGTCAGCACCGCCCAGCGGTCCCAACGAGAGCTCGGCGCCGATCATTCCGCAGCTGAGGTAGCGTCGGGGCTGCCTGCCGCGGCCAGCGCGGTCTGCAACAGCGGAAGCAGGATGAGTGCCCCCATGCCGTGCCCGCACCGCAGTCCAAGGTCGGCCACCGGCTCAAGGCCGAGGGCGTCGAGCGCGAACCGCTCGGCGGCATCCCCGTGGCGCTGTGGCGCGAAGTAGCTCTGCGGCGCGAACAGGTTGAAACGCGACGCCACCAAAGCGGCGGCTGCGGTGATCGCCCCGTCCAGCAGCACCGGTGTGGTGCGCTCCGCCAACTGGCGCAGCAGGCCCACCAGGATCGTGAACTGTGGGTCTCCCAGTTCGGCGAGCAGCTGCTCCGCGCCGAGGGTGCGTGCCCGCCAGCTGAGATCGCGAACCTGCCGGCAGCGCTGCATCCACCGTCCGTCGTCGAGGTAGGCGGTGTCGTGTTCTCCAGCCGCCGCAAGTCTGCGCTCGAATCCGAGTGCCCACCCGGGCTCCGTCGGGACCAGTACACATACCGCCGCCGCGGCGGCGGTATGTGTACTGGCGGCGGAATGCGCGAGGACCGGTATCACCAGGTCCGCGCCGCCGTCCACCGCCGCATCCGCGAGGCTTGCGCCGGCCTTCAGCAGCTCGATCACATCGGTTGGCGGGTCGTCGGTGGGAGCCGATAGGGTTTGGATGCCCGCCGGTCGCAGCCTGTCCCACGCGGTCAGGGCGGTCGGATCCCCAAAGGTGACGGCCGTGACCGCGGTGAAAGGGGTCACCGATGCGGCTGCCGCGCCGTCGCCGGGATTGCGTGCCAGCCGTGCCCATGTCACCCACGACATGAGCGAGCCGAGGCTTTCGGTCGACAGCGAGACCGGGCGTTGGGGGATATCGTGATGAGTCACAACCGAAAATGCTAGCGCTAGCCCGAAACCGGCACCGGCTCGTGCCGCGGCGTGCGCTACCGACGGGGAGTTGGCTGCAATGAGCTGGGCTTGGCGTTATTTTGATGACACCCGTACGGCCGTCCTGCCGCGGCCCGATCCGGACCTACCGGAACAGGCCTTCCCCAGCCAGTCCGACGCGGAGTCGTGGCTGGGCGAACATTGGCGGGAGCTGCGCGCCGCAGGGGTTTCCGACGTCGAGCTGCTCGAGTCGGATACAGTGCGGTACGAGATGTCCTTGGCCGCCGCGGACGATTAGTCCGCCCGTCTCACAGTGACCGAGACCAGTCCTGTCCGACCAGGTCGTGCCCCCAACTGTGGTGTGGACTCTCCCGATCGAGGTGGAAACCCGCTGCCTCGTAGATTCTGCGGGCGGACGCCAGGACGCTGTTCGTCCACAAGGTGATGCGCCGGTAACCCGCGCGCTCGGCGAACCGCAGGCACTCATCGACCAGCTTGGTGCCGAGGCCCAATCCGCGCGCGGACGGCTCCACGAGGAGTAGCCGCAGCCGTGCCGTTGTATCATCTTCGGCCACACAGAATACGCAGCCCACCGGTTCGCCGTCGACCTCGGCGATCCAACCCGCCTCGCGTTGTGGGTCATGGTTGTCGACGTAGTCCGCCATGATCCGGGCCACCAGGGCTTCGAAGCTGATGCCCCAGCGGTATGCCGCAGCGTACAACGCGCCATGCCGCGCGACAACCCAGCCGATATCTCCCGATGCCGGTGGCCGCAGTATGAATGCGCGCGGTGCCTGCGTTGGCTCCAGCGCGGCATTAATTGCCCCCATGGCCTTGACCAGTTGGTTCCGCCGATCGAGGTCCAGCGGCACGATAAGCCGTTCTATTGCCGCCGCCTGAGCGGTGTCGACTTCGGCGAAGGCCGCGGCGCCGGCTTCGGTCAGGCGGACGATGTGCCGTCTCGCGTCCCCGGGTGACGTAGTTCGGGCTATCAGCCCGTTATCGATGAATCGTCGCAGGATGCGGCTGGAGTAACCGGCGTCGAGGTTCAGGAGCCGGCGCAGCTCCGTCACTTCGATCTCTGTGCGGCGGGCAATTTCGAAAAGTAGCCGGGCCTCAGTCAGCGTGTACGGAGTGCCCACGAAACTGGCACCCAATGCGCCGATCATTCGGGTGTAGAAGCGGTTGAATTCGCGTATCCGGGCAATGACCTCAAGGGACTGCGCGTCACCGGGGGTATTAGTTGGCATAGGCAAGATTATCGCTGACCGAGTCAACCGTTGGTTATAGGGTTCGGCTGGCCCCACCGAGGCGTTCGGTGAGGAATTAAACCTTATGGACAGCCTTTTCGTAAAATTCTGTGACGTATCATTCCAGGTCGCTACGTTCGGTTGCGTTACCCCCGCAGCTGGAGAAATACATGTATTCAATTCGATCGTTGCGCATCGGCGCGCGCAAACTTTTACTGGTGAGCACTCTCGTGCTGGCAGTTTTGCCGTTTCAGCTGGTTGCCACTAACCCAGCTCAGGCCTCGGCCGACGCGATTTCCGGCGGAACGCTGCGAGTCATGCCGCTCGGAGACTCCATCACCGAGGGCAACGGCGAACAGGTGCCGGGCGCCTATCGTCCCGCGCTCTGGGATATCGCTGCGGAGTCGGGCAATTCGATTAACTTCGTGGGAAGTCAGCGCAGCGGGCCGGCGGACTTGCCGGACAAAGACCACGAGGGCTTTCCGGGGTTACAGATCCAAGAGATTGATGCCCGCGTTATGCCCGACATAAAGAAGTACCGGCCGGATGTCATCCTGCTCCACGCCGGGACAAATAACATTTGGCGCGATGGTGAGCTTCCCACCCTGGCGCCGCAGCGGCTGTCCGCGCTGGTCGATCACATCGTTACGGCCGCTCCCCACGCTCGGGTCTACGTGGCGAGCATCGTGCCGTCGGTCGAACACGACGCGAACGTCCGCGCGTTCAACAAAACAATCCCGGGGATGGTCGCCGATAAGGCCTCCCACGGCGCCAAGGTTTTCTACGTCGATCAATATTCTCCATTGACCTTCGCCGACCTCATCGACGGCATCCACCCCAACAAACACGGCTACCGGATCATGGCCAAGCAATGGTGGGCCGCCATGCAGCAGCACGAAGAGCAGCTGCAGTAAGGATGTAGTAGCTACCAATTCAGTTGCAATATAAAGGTGGGGCCGACGAGATTCTCGCCGGCCCCACCTTTAATAATCTGTACTACACCAGAGTGCTGTCGGTTTTTTCGGCTTCCAGCTTGCCGGCGGCCGACGGCACCGGCGCGTGCACTGCCCGCAGCGTCAGCAGGCTGGAGAACAGTCCGGCGCACCAGAAGACCACACCGAGCGCGATCGCGGTAGCGGAGGGCACCACCAGGCGGATCATGTCTCGGGGATCCAGGTTTCCGAAGCTCGCGTCGCCCCATTTGCTCACGGCGATACCGGTGCCTACGACACCGGCGGCGAACAGCACCAGGCCGATGACCACGCAGCGCTCCAACTTGAGCCACTTGGCCCACCAGGCCAACTGCTTGTTGCTGATCAGCCCCTCTGCCTTTCCATACAGTTTGGCGCAACCGCCCATGAGGAACAGTTGGGCCCCGACTAGGACCGCGAGGCAGGTATACACCAGCGCGCTGACGTCAAAGGTGATGTTGCCCAGCGACACTGGATGAATAGTGAGCGTGGCGGTGCCGATCATGCCGAGTATCGCCAGGATCGCTCCCGGCCAGACCAGCGTCTTGCGCGGCGCGAAGACGAGTAGGAACCGCAGGTGGCGCCAGCCGTCCCGCCACGTGCGCAGATGCGGCGGGCGACTACGGCCGTCGGGCCGCAGCGTGGTGGGAACCTCCACCATCGAGTACTTGGCGAGCGAGGCGCGCACCACGAGCTCGGAGGCGAACTCCATGCCGGGCATGCACAGATGCAGGTCGAGGATCCGGTCACGCCGGAAACCGCGGATCCCGCAGTGGAAGTCCTTGATGCCCTTCATGTCGAACAGCGTGCGCCCGAGCCAGCTCAGCACCGGATTACCCAGGTACTTGTGCAGCGGCGGCATGGCACCCTTGGCGATTCCGCCCTTGAACCGGTTACCCATTACGACGTCGTGGCCTTCGCGAAGCTTCTCGATGAATGGACCAAGGTTGGACAGGTCGTAGCTGTCGTCGGCGTCGGCCATGATCACGTAGGTGCCGTGCGCGCCGTCGATGCCCGCCATGAGCGCACCGCCGTAGCCGCGAATCGGGGCGTTGACGACGCGGGCGCCGTTGGCGATCGCGATCTCCTGCGAGCCGTCGGTGCTTCCGTTGTCCGATACCACCACCTCACCGTTGACCCCGAGCTCGCGCAGCGAATTCACGGCCTTCTGGACACAGATGGCAAGCGTCTCCGCCTCGTTGAGACACGGCATGAGCACCGTTACCTCAACGTTGCCGGCCGCAAGCCCGTCAGCGGACGTGGCGGCGGCCTGGATAGCCGAGATCGCGGTGGTTGCCGCCGCCGGTGGCGTCACGGGCGGGTTGGTCTTGTCTTTACTGTCAAGCACGTACGGTCTCCGATTCAACTTTGCACGTTAACTGCTATTTGCTCAGTACGCTATGGCCGCTGTGGTTGCGTGACGCCTGGTCACGCAGGGATGCCCAAAGCCGAGTTGTGGGCAGGGTATGCTGCAGGCTGATCCACGCCAGGGCGCCTGCTGGTGGAATGAGTACCAAAATGGGTACTCCATAGCGAATATCGAATTGTGACGTCGCGATTGCTATCACCAGCAGCGCCAGTGCAGATGCTCCGAGCAGCAACGCGTCCCAGCGTAACGCCCATTGCCCATCCGCGCGAACCCGTCGCCGCTCGGTGCGTCGCGTCAGCAACAGTGGTGCGATGGCCGCCGCGATCACCAGTAGTAGGCAGAACGCGAGCGCGGGCCCAGGTGTGATGCCGCCGAAGTGTTGATAATCGCGCAGGAATGTGGCGCTCCAGCCGTCCCAGGTGTCCGGCTGTGCGCCGCGATGGTCGCCGAAACGGGAGTTGGCGACCGGGTTGGGTTCACAGTTCGGATTATGGGTGACCTTCTGGAACTGCCACAGCCCCGGGCAGGTGGTTCCGGGCGGCTCGTGGCGGTGCAAATAGAACTCGGGGGAGAAGAACGCCCAGGTTTCCCGAGCAACCAGCGCCGAGTAGTCCAGCGGCTGCTGCAGAATCACCTTGGCCGAGAAGGTGTAGGCGTATCGGCGCGGGACTTTGCCGACCGGGCTGTCGTGGCTCCACACGTAGTAGTCGACCTTATAGGCGTTGTCGTTCTCCGGCCGCGTACACAGCTTTTCTTCCTGCGGGTTTAGGTGCAGCGTCGGGCAGTCGGCGACCGACATCACCCGGCCATACATCCACCGGTCCGTCCAGGAGGAGATCGTGTACTGACCGTAGTGGCTGTGGTACCAGGCCACGTATCCCATCATGGGAAGCACCATCGCCAGCAGCAGCGCGATGAAGGGCCGCCGGCCGGCGCGGTTGATCAGGATGTACAACCCGGCCAGTGCCAACAGCGGCAGGGCGACGTTGCGGGTCAGGGTCGCGAGCGCCAAGAAGAGACCCGCCGCGAGCGCCAGCCGGGTGGTGACCTTCTTCTCCCACAGCAGGCACAGGACGGCGCCCAGCAGCAGCACGCTGAACAGGCCGTCCGCCAGGATGTAATGCTCGACGACGAGCTCGTAGCCGTCCAGCGCCACCGGGGCGGCAGCCGCCGTTGCCAGCCAGCGGGCGCCGCCCTTGCGCCGGACCAGGACGTAGACGCCGACGGCGCAGCCGAGGCCGAGCAGATGCTGGACGGTGATCACGGGCCAGATGGAATCCGTCCAACGGAACAGGTTCAGGAACCCGGAATAGCCATATGGCCGAATTGCCTGGGGGTAGCCTCGGTCGGCGTACTCGAAATAGCCGCGGGTGTCGGAGAAATAGAAAGCGGGGCCGTAGCCGGCCGAGATCAGCCCGCGCAGCAGTGCCCCTACGAGGACCACGACGCTGACGGCGGGGTTGGTGCGGACCGCACCCGCGCCGCGGCGGATCAACCGGGCCAACGGGTTCGCACGCCTCGTGTCACCCGACTGTGGGCGTGCCGAACTCAACGCTGTGGGATTGTCCGCCACGGTGTCCTTGGTGGGCGACATGGTGTCAGACACGACACCTCTCTTTGACTCGGATGCGCGGCCTCGTCGCCGGACGGCGAACTGCGAGCACGGCTATAGAAAGAAAGTCAGATACCTAGATCAGCCTTTCATATTACCGAGTATGGGCTGCCGAGAGTGCTCGAGGCCGGCTGGGTGGTGACCGGGCGGCACAGACCTGTGTCCACATAGGGATTTGGCGCCGGCACTTTCGGTCGGAGACGTCGGCGACCAGGGTTAACTCGCGTACGGTAGATGCATGTCCGAACCCGTGCCGTTGGCGGCCACCGCGCGCGAGGTGGCATGGCACGGTGACACCGCCGACGCGCTGACCGGGCTGCATCGCAACAAGCGACTGTGGCACTTGGGGGGGTGGCAATTGTTGGCCCTCACGGCGGCAGGCTCTGCCGCCGGTGATCCAGCCGATGTAGTCGGCGTGACGGCCTGGGGGGCGCTGTCATACGTCCCGCTCGCCGCTCCCGCCGCCGTGATCGCGTCACTGACCTACGGCGTCTCCAAGGGGTTGGAGAACCGCAAAGTCGCGACCGCCGCCCGCCGGCAACAAGTGGTGCGTGATCTGCTCGAGGAGCCGGTGGATCTCATGGTGCTGCGTGATTCGCGGCACCGCAGCCCGGTCGGCGCCCGGCTGGCGCTGCGCTGGTATGGGTTGGACGGGCAGGCCGAACGGGCGCACGCGCCGGAGCTCGCCCACCGGCTGGCCCGGCTGCTGGAGCGCACCGCCGACACCGGAATAGACACGTTCGTTTTCGGTGAGCGGGGCCTGTCGCGGCTGACCGGCGGCGAAGACGGAGACTTCGGTCGGTCGGCGCCGGGAAGCGGCAAGCCGACCTCGCTAACCCACGACGTCACAGATCCCCGTGACGACGCCAGGGTGCGGGTGGCCACCAGGGCGCAGTGCGAGAACGCGCTTCTCGCGCTACGGCGCCCGCCCGATCCCGAGCCGAGGCCGGCCCCCGAGGATGACATCGAGCGGATCCTCGCCATGCTGGCGGGTTACGAGCGGGGTGCGCCGATCGTCGGCCTGGCCCGCCGGCTGGACCTGCACAGCGCGACCGGGCTGGACCGGCTGGCGGCAATACTGCGACGCCAGTTGGTCGCCGATCTCGACGAAGGGTCACAGACGGTAGAGCAAATTGACGAGGACGGCACCCGGGTGCGCCTCCGCAGCGACTCGACCGTTGTCATCAACCGCGGCTATATCAACAGGTCCCAGTCGTTCCGCAACCTGTCGGGCGCGCAGCAGCTGCGTACCGGCCGGAATCGGCACCTGCTCACCACTACCGGCCACCCGTCGCTGGAGAGTCTGGTCGCCGCGGTCCTCGCGCCCGCTGCGCGCGGTGGGCGGCATCGGACGCAGGCGGAGACCGCGCTGCTGCTGCTTGTCCAGCGGCGACGCGACGGGCTGCGGGGGGACCATCGACCGCCGGTGACGCGCACGACGACGGCCGGAACGGTGGCGGCTCGTGTCGGGGATCCCGTACAACGGGCCCCGGGCGACACGCTGTACGCCAACCTCGCGAGCGCCCGGCCCCTCCGTACCCTGCGGGGTCGCGTGCGGCCCGGCATTTCGCGCGAGGAGCGCCCCGCCTCGCGCCTGGAGTACTACACCCGGCATGTGGGTGATCTCAAACGCCCATGGGGACGGGCCCCGTTTTCGGCGAACTCGAGGCCCATCAAGGCGGTAGCCGCGGTGGGGATCGCCTCGGTAATGTTCTTGATTCCGTGGGGGGGCAGCAAGATGGCCGAGATGGCCCACGACAACGCCGTGGTCTCCGCCGTACGTGAGGTGAGCACGGCGGTCGACGAAGAGACGATCGAGGCCGTCGAGCGTTGGCTGGCACAGCACATGGGTGGATCGGCCGCGAAGCCGCCGACCGTATACGAGATCGGCGGCGGCATGTTCGGCATCGGGGACGTCCCGTCGCCGAGCAACGACGTGTTGTTCGACGTCGCCGGCCTGGACGGTTCCGGCGCAAGCGGGTACTGGTACACCGCGATCGGAAACGTCATCGACCCCCGGCCGATCGTGAGCCGGGACGGACCCATCATCGACGGTCGCCACGAGGTGGTCGCCGACCCCGTCGCGGTACCCGAGCGACCGGCCGAGGGGGTCGACCTCCGCTTCTCGGTCACCGCGCCGCTGCCCGCGATCGGCGGCGATGAAGGTTCCGAGGTTCATCTTCCCGTAAAATCCGGCACGCGGCTGGCGGCCCTGGAAATCACCGGCGCGAATCCGACACACGCTGATTTCTCCTTTCAGCCCCAGATCTATCAGGACGAGACCGGCATGTATCAGATCGATCTGACGGCACCCCAGCTGCGCGGCATCTCCTCGCCGACGCTGCGCTACTGGCTCGCGCCCGATCCCGCGGCCGTGCCTCGTGCCATCGGCCCGATGTACGTCAAGAGCGACGCGCCCGCGGCGGATTCCGATGAGATTCCACTCGCATACACCCCGCTCAAGGAGTTCATGACCGACCGGCAGCGCGCCCGAGTGCTGCACGCCCTCGGGCTGCCGCCCGCCGCGGGCGATGCCGAGGCCTTCGCCGCCGTCCAGGAACATGCCTACAGCTTCACGCCGTTCGCCGACGCCGACACCACGCTCGACCGGCTCGCCCCCGGATACCGCGGCGCGACCGGCGCGGAACGGCTGACGCTGGCCGGGGAGGCTATGGCCGGGCTCCCGGCGGACAACTGCAACCTGGCCATGGCGGCGGCCACGCTGGCGAC
Organism: Mycobacteriales bacterium; assembly: GCA_036268755.1. Lineage (GTDB taxonomy): Bacteria > Actinomycetota > Actinomycetes > Mycobacteriales > QHCE01 > DATATO01. The sequence goes on from DATATO010000059.1 coordinate 28,495, forward strand.
CGGCGGTAGGTTCGACGGCCAGGACACGAACGTGGCCTCGGGCTTCGTGGTTCTCGACGATGGGATGATCCGAGCCTCGCGGTACCACACCTGGCCGGTGGACCAGCGCGGCGAGATTCACGATCCCACCCCGGCCGGCGCCGGACCGCTGCGTCAGCTCCACGCCGAGCAGCGGGGTGGGCCCGACCTCGCCGACAACGCCCTGGAGCTCGGCAGTCTACTCGCGGCCGGGGCCGCGTGGCGCAGGCGAGACCGGATCCAGGCTCGGCGGGCGCGCAAGGCCGCGGCGGGTTATGGCCGCATGCTCGACGGCGCCGACCCCCGGCGAGCGGCGGCATTCTCGGCCGCGGTCTCCGTGCTGAATTACCTGCGCTGGGCCCCCGAGGGCTCGCCGCCGCCCACGGGGGAGGCCCTAAGCTCGGAGCGCCCTCTCGAGGACCGGCTGAGATCTCAACCGCAGACCCCAGGAACCAGCTACGACGACGTCGTGCGAGAGGCCGGGCGGCGGGGCGTCAAGCTCGACCGTCGCGAGCGCAAGGCGCTCCGCGAACTCACGAGGTCCGATTCGCCCCCGGTGCGGGCCGCCCGCTCCCGGGCGGGGCGGTCTGGCTCGGCGTAAGCCCTAAAGCGGGTCACCGAGCTCCACCTGAGGGTCTGGGTTGCGCCACCGGCGAAACACCACCGAGCGCATGATCGCGTAACCATACAACCCGACGCCGTGCGGTTCCTCCGGCAACCGCGCGGTAAGCGCCTTACGGAGCTGGCGGACCAGTAGGAAGATGTCGCCGACCATGACCACGATTAGGAACAGCCACAGGTCGGACACGATGGTCCGTATCTGTGGCGGCAACGGTATAAACTGCTGGGTCCCGAGCATGACCACAAGCGTTCCTATGAAGAACAAGGGCCCAAGGTTCCGACGGGAGTCCACGACGTCGCGCGCCAGCTGACGCACCGGCCCCTGGTCCCGCTTGGGCAGATAGTTGTCGTCGCCACGGCGCATGCCGTCGAACCGTTCCGCGCGCTCCGACTTGAGCTGCTGCCGCATCCGCTTGCGGGCCTCTTTGTTGTCCTTAGGGGGAGCCGTCAACGCGGGGCGCCGCTCGCGCTTGGGGGTCGGGCGTCCCTTGGGGGCCGTGTAGTTTTTCGTCCCGACGGTGTCCTCGATCTCAGAGGATTCGGGGTTCGCCGATTCGTGCTTTGCCGCTTTACCTGCCACGGTTCTCAAGCTTACGGTACGGCCGCTGTAACGTCCGAGCGCGGATTACGGCAGCGCCAGCATCGTCTCCAGCGCCCGCCGCGCGCCGGCCGCGACCGCCGAGTCGACCCGAATCTGGTTCGCCACTTTGCCGGCCGCCAGCGACTCCAGCGAGGCGACCAGGTGCGGCAGGTCGATTCGGTTCATCGTTGAGCAGTAGCAGACGGTGCGGTCCAGGAAAACGATTTTCTTGTCCGGATGGGCCAGTGCGAGCCGACGGACCAGGTTCAGCTCCGTGCCGACGGCCCAGGTAGACCCGGCCGGTGCCGCCTCGATCGCCTGGATGATGAACTCGGTGGAACCGACCATGTCCGCTCCTGTGACCACCTCGTGCTTGCACTCGGGGTGCACCAGCACCGTGACGTCGGCGAGCCGCTCCCGGACGTCGTTCACCGAGTCCAGCGTGAACCGGCCGTGTACCGAGCAGTGCCCACGCCACAGGATCATCCGGGCCTCGCGCAGCTGCCGCGAGGTGAGGCCGCCGTTCGGCTTATGCGGGTTGTAGACCACGCAGTCGGAAAGGCTCATGCCCAGCTCGAGCACCGCCGTGTTACGGCCCAGGTGCTGGTCGGGCAGGAATAACACCCGCTCGCCCTGCCCGAATGCCCACTCGAGCGCGCGCTTGGCGTTGGACGAGGTGCAGACGACGCCGCCGTGGTCGCCGGTGAACCCCTTGATCGCAGCCGAGGAGTTCATATAGGTTACTGGGACGCAGCCCTCGGCCACGCCGGCGTCCTCCAGTGCGTCCCAGCAGCGGCGGACCTGTTCGATCGCCGCCATATCTGCCATCGAGCAGCCCGCCGCCAGGTCGGGCAGGATCACCGCCTGCTGCGGCCCGGTGAGGATGTCCGCCGACTCGGCCATGAAGTGCACGCCGCAAAACACGATGAACTCGGCGTCAGGCCGCGCCGCGGCCTGCTGCGCGAGTTTGAACGAGTCGCCGGTGACGTCGGCGAACTCGATCACCTCGTCTCGCTGATAGTGGTGACCCAGGATGAAGGCTCGGTCGCCGAGTTTGGCGCGAGCCGCTCGGGCGCGCTCGACCAGGTTGGGGTCCGACGGCGACGGCAGCTCGCCTGGGCAGTCGACGCCGCGCTCCGATTCGGCATCGCTGCCGCGGCCGAGCAGCAGCAGCGCGGTTGCGGTGGCGCTCGGCTCGACCCAGCCGGCGTCGACGGGGCGGGGGAATGTGGTGGTTGCGGTACCGGTCACCGTTCCATCGTGCCCCCGCGAAGCCGATCGCCGCAGCCATTGCGGCGATCGTCACAGTCAGGGACTGTCGTCGATTGTCACGTTCAGCGTCTGGACTTTCGGTGGGTCCTGCGGGTTGAGTCGGATCTCGCAGCGCAGGACGCCGCGGTCACCTCGGACGTTCCACACCGCATGCGCCGGCGAGTCCGAACGAATCAACTCGTCCGGGGGCGTCGGATCGGTCAGCGGCCCCACGGCGTTGACCGCGCTCTGTATCTGCGCCTGCCGATGATCCAGGTCGAGGTCCATCTCGACATTGTCCGCGAACCACTGCTCGATCACATTGGTGTCCCACTCGCGCAGCAGCTCCTCAACGGCGGCTCGCACCTGAACCGTCTCGGGCCAGGGCTCCTGACCCGAGGGATCGGTCACGTCCGCCAAGAGGGCCCGCAGGGCAGCCGTCGCCTGTGCCGAGCCCGTGACATACCGCCCGTTGGTCAACGTGACGATCCCAAGGCCGGTGTCGGGATGCCAGCGCATGTGTGATCCGAAGCCCGGGTATCCGCCGCTGTGGGAGATCACGGGTCCATAGACCGGGTCGTTCTCGACCACCAGGCCGTAGCCGTATCCCGAGGTGACTGCGTCTTTGTCCTTGGTGCAGCGAGCCAGAGGAATGACCCGGTGAATCTGTTGCATTTCTCGGCGTGAGGCCCGGTGCAGTGGTCCGAGATCCGCACCGTCGCGAGCCGGGAAAGCGTCGGCGAGCCAGCGCATCCATCGGGCGAGGTCCTCGACCGTGCTGAACAGCCCGCCCATGGCAGAGAACACTCCAGGGTTCGAGAACGGCACCGCTTGCCATCGCCCGTTCAGCTTGACGTGGCCTGTGGCGACTCTGTCCGACTCCGTCACCGATGTGTCGAAACCGGTCGAGGTCATGCCCAACGGGTGTATGAGATGTTGAGCCACGAAATCGTGATACGGCAGCCCCGAGGCGGCCTCGATGGCGCAGCCCAGAACGGCGAATCCCAGGTTGGAGTATTCATAGCCGGTGCCGGGGGTGTGACGAATCGGACGCCATCGGTCAGGAGACGTCCGAAGGCGTCCCGACTCATCGATTCCTGCCGGTCCGCCCACGCGTCGTCCGTCGGCAGACCGCCCGACATGGACAGCAACATGCCTATGGCGACCTGTGGGGAATCCGATGTTGGGAGTCGGAGTGCGCCGAATTCGGGAACGAATCGGCTCACCGGATCCGTGAGGCTCAACGCTCCCTGTTCGACCAAAATCATGATCGCCGCGGCCGTGAAGCTTTTGGTCATGGATACGATACGGAAGGCGGTCGTTGCGTCCGGACGTGGGCCAGGCTCGCGCGCGACGCCGTGACCGGCGGTACGGACGATTCCCGCACGGTTCACGACGCCGTAGGAGATTCCGGGTACTACGTCGTCGTCCACCAGTGAGCGGAACCTGGCGTCCACGTCATCGAGCGTCCGACTGCTCGGTGCCCGGCGTGCCGATAGCGTCATATGGCCTCTTCCGCCGGACCTCGCAGCTCATCGATGATGTCGTCCGTGCTGCCACCCTGCTTGAGGATGCCGTAGACGCTCTCAATTGGGCTAGAGCGCTCGCCGCCCGGCTTCCACAGCACGTCGCCGTCGGGGTTGGCGGTCCTGGCCAGGATGAACAACAGATCCGAGAGGCGGTTGAGATATACCGCCGGTGTGGCGGCCGTTGCGGGCTCGGCCGCCACGAGTGCCCAGACCGAGCGCTCCGCGCGGCGGGTCACCGCCCGCGCCTGATGCAGCAGCGCCGCGCCGGGGGAGCCGCCGGGCAGTACGAAGCTGTTCAGCGGGGCCAGCTCGGCGTTGAACTCGTCGCACCAGTTCTCCAGTCGGGTGACTTGTTCCGGCGTGACCCGCAGCGGCGGCGTCTTCCGCTCCGACGCACCGGCGGTGGACTCGGGTACGCACAGGTCCGCCCCCACGTCGAACAGGTCGTTCTGAACGACGGTCAGCAACCGCCGCAATTCCTCGGGCAGGGCGCCGAGTGCCTGCGCGACCCCGATCGCACAGTTGGTCTCGTCGGCGTCTGCGTAGGCGACGATCCGTGGGTGCGTCTTGGATACCCGGCTGAAGTCGCCCAGCGCGGTGCTGCCCGCGTCGCCGGTCTTCGTATAGATGCGCGTGAGGTGAACGGCCATGCCGCCAGCCTAGGCGCTGTGGCTTTCCCGTTCCTCCGTTCGCCCTCCCTCTATGTCCCGCCCCCCTTTGACGCCGAACGCAACCGCAGGGTTGGTTTCAGGCGCAATATCGACCGTGAGGTTGCGCTCGGCGTCCATAGGGCCGGGGCTCTAGGATGGCGCGGTGGAGATCTTCCGAGTGCACGGCGGCGGCCGCCTCGACGGCGAGGTCGTCGTCGGCGGCGCCAAAAATAGCGTGCTGAAACTGATGGCCCTGTCCCTGCTCGCGCCCGGGCAGACGGTGCTGCACAACGCGCCGCGCATCGCCGACGCGTCGATCATGAGTGAGGTGCTCCGGCGGTTGGGCTGCCACGTCGAGATAGAGCCCGACGCCACCAGCCGCGCCGGCACCAACACGGTCATCATCGACGTGCCCGATGACGTCGGTACTGAGGCCGACTACGACCTCGTCCGCCGGCTGCGCGCCTCGATCAACGTGCTCGGCCCGCTGCTGGCCCGCCGCGGTCACGTCAAGGTCGCTCACCCAGGCGGGGACGCCATCGGCTCGCGCGGCCTGGACTATCACATCGCCGGCCTGCGCAGCATGGGCGCCGAGATCACCAGTGAGCACGGCTTCGTCATCGCCACCGCCGACCGGTTGCGCGGCGCGAATATCGTGCTGGAGTTTCCCAGCGTGGGCGCCACCGAGAACCTGCTGGCCGCGGCGGTGCTGGCCAAGGGCGGCACCGTGATCGACAACGCGGCGCGCGAGCCGGAGATCGACAACATTGTGGCCATGCTGAACGCGATGGGCGCCCAGGTCTCCGGTGCCGGTACCTCCACGCTGGAGGTCGACGGCGTCGATGTGCTGCACCCCGTCACTCATCGCACCCTGCCGGACCGCATCGTGGCCGGGACCTGGGCCTATGCGGCGGCCGTCACCCAGGGCGATGTGCTGGTCAGCAGCGCGGATGCCTCGCATCTGCGGGTTGCGCTGGACAAGCTCAGCCATGCCGGCGCGCACGTCACGGATCTGGGTGACGATCCCGTCACGGGTGGGTTCCGGGTGCAGATGACGCAGCGCCCCCGCGCCGTCGACATCGTGACGTTGCCGTTCCCCGGTTTCGCCACGGACATGCTGCCGATGGCCATCGCGCTTGCCGCGGTCAGCGACGGCGCCTCGCTGCTCACCGAGAACGTCTTCGACGCCCGTTTCATGTTCGCCAACGAGATGTCCCGACTCGGTGCAGAAATTCGCACCGACGGACACCACGCCGTGGTCCGGGGCAAGGGCTGGCTGTCCGGCGCGCCCGTGCGAGCAACGGACATTCGCGCCGGCGCCGGCCTGGTGATGGCCGCGCTACGGGCGGAGGGTGTCACCGACGTGTCGGACGTCTTTCACATCGACCGTGGCTACCCCGATTTTGTGCCGCAGCTTCGGGCGTTGGGGGCAGAGGTTGAGCGGCTCAAGGTCCCCGACCCCGAGCTGAATCTTTAAGAAGGCTCCCAAACACCCCCTAACACCGAAACGATGCGGGAGACGGGCCATGCACCAGCCAGGTGAGTTGTTTGTTGTCGGCGCCGGACTGATGGGCTCCGGCATCGCCCAGACCGCCGCGCAGGCGGGCTGGCAGGTCGCGCTGCACGACGCCTCCCCGCACGCGGTGACTACCGCGCGGGAGAATATCGACACCTCGCTGCGCCGATTCGTCGCCAAGGGCACGATGACGGAGGAGCAGGCCGCGGCGACCCGAGGCCGGATAACCCTGGCGGCCCCGCTGCGCGACGCGGCCGGCGCAGCCATTGTGGTCGAGGCCGTCTTCGAGGATCTCGAGCTCAAGCGCCGGGTGTTCGCCGAGCTCGACGAGGTCTGCGGGGCCGACACACTGCTGGCCTCCAACACCAGCGCGATCCCGATTACCGAGATCGCCGCCAACCTTGCGGCCCCGGAACGGGTCGTCGGTACCCATTTCTTCTCCCCGGTGCAGCTGATGCCGCTGTGCGAAGTGGTGCGGGGGGAACGCACCGCCGAATCGGCCTTGGCGCGCGCGGTGGCGTTCGCCGAGCAGCTGGGAAAGACCACGGTTGTCGTCCGCAAGGACGTGGCCGGTTTCGTCACGACCCGACTCGTCGTGGCGCTGGTGATGGAGGCGGTACGCCTCGTCGAGGCGGGGGTCGCCACACCGGAGGACATCGACACGGCCTGCCGCCTGGGGTTCGGACACCGGATGGGCCCCCTCGCCACCTGCGACCTCACCGGCGCGGACGTGCTGCGGGCCGCCACCAATGTGATCCACGCCGAGTCCGGGCAGGATACGTTTGTGGTGCCCGGGCTGCTGAACCGCATGGTCGCGGCGGGCGAACTCGGCCGCAAGACCGGCCGCGGTTTCTACGACTACGACGCCCGCTAGCCGCCTGGCGGGGCGACATATCCGCCGATGTAGGTGTCGGCGGTGCCGTTGGTCACCGTGGCCGGATCGATGTTCTGAATGAAACTAACCGCTCCGGGGGAGGGTCCGGTGTCACCCTCGACGGTGTCTATCTTTCCGTCGGGGTGTACCTCCACCACGATCCCGATATGGCCTTGACCGCCCTGGGGTGGTTCCTGACCATTCTCGGTCGGGGGGCCGTATACCAGGGCATCACCTGGCTGGGGGTTGCCGTCACGGGTTCCTTGAGTATGTGGCTTGAAGCTGCCCTTCGTACCGTTGCTTCGCATTACCTCCGTAGGCACCCCATCGGCCCACGCGGTGTCGAACAGCGCCGGACCAGTAATTCCGGCCTGTTGCCACACCCATCGCACGAAATACGCGCACCACAAATCGCAGGGACCGTACTTAGTGCAGTGCGCTCCGGTGGCGACGGTGCCGATTTCGTTTCGGGCGATGCGAACAATCTCGGCCCGTCGGCCACCGACGACGGCGTTGTTGCAGCTGTCACCGTTGGTGCCGGCAGCGACCGGCACCCCATCGATGGGGTGATTGAGGTGGGCGAGCATCGCCTGCGCGGCCGTGACGTGCGGTGCGTAATTTGCCTCGCTGGGGAAGCCGGAGTGCTGGACTTGCTCCGCGGCCTGGGCGACGGTCATGTTCTCCCACCCCGACACGTCCACCAGCCCGCGGGGGGAGGGCGGCTGTGGGCCGCCGAAGAAGGTGTTGGTGGCGTACCAGGGGTCGGTTACCTCCTGCGCGCTTCCCCAGCCCGCGGACGGGCGCTGCTGGAACAACCCGGCCGAGTCTCGGTCGCCGCCCGGGTTGTTGAACCAGCCGGATTCCTTGTGCGCGGTGGCCATGGCGATCAGCAGGCCCTTGTCGGACATGCCCCGCTGCTTGGCCACGTCCACGATGATCCAGGCGTTGCGAATCTTGTCCTCGCTGTAGAAGGCTCCGCCGATGTTGGCGCCCGGCAGCGCGGGAGGCGGGTTCTTGACGATGTTCGGGACATTGACGTTGCCGCCGCCGGCGGATGTGCCGGTGGAGCCGTCGGTGCCGACCTGTTCGGTGCATTTGTTCTGGGACAGCAGCGAGACGATGCTGGTGGTGCCGCTGAAGGCGCCGATGAACGCTATCGCGCCGCAGGGGGTGCAACACAGCAGAAACAACACGATGAGGGTGACGACGATTTTCTTGAACAGGCTCCACCCGAGATGGGCGGTCCCTCGAATTATCCCGCGCCGTCGCTGCGGCGGATTGCCACCCTGCGGGGCGGTCATTATGACTTCAATTCGAAGTCATAGGACTGGATCAGGAAGACGCCGTTGTCGTAATCGAAGCGAAGAGTAAGGATTCCGTTGTCCAGCGGCACATTTACGTTTGCGTAGCCGTTCCCGGTCGAGGTCACGACCGGGTCCCCGGTTCGACGTACCGAGTCGATGTCGTTCGGCTGCACCTCGGCAAGCGTCTGGATAAAGTTTCTGGAACAGTACTGCCGCATGCCGTTAAGCCAGGCGTCCTGACTGCGCTCGAGGTGTAACCAGGCGTCGGTGAAGTTCCGTGCCCGGTTGACAATGTCGGCCCGGTCGGGAGAGGGCCTTAAGGAAGCAGGCTCAGTGTTGTCGAGATGCACGCCCGGCGACGGCTGGCTGAGCGTGGGGTTCCGGCTGGATTCGGGGTGCGCTTTGTTGTCCGATTTTTTGGCGGAGCCACCGCCATTGGCGAGCACGAGGAAATACACCAGGACGGCGATAACGGCGATGCCGACCACCGTGACGAGGGCCAACATGGTGTTGCGTGAAAGATGGATGTCACGGATTCCCACGACGATTCACCCGCTTTGCTCGCTCGCGCCAAGCTCGGTCGCGCCTGGCTACTGACGTAGGCAGCTTACGGTGAAGCAGCCAGAGCGTAAGGAAAAGGTTCGGCCGCTGGGGCCTGTCCGAAGTATAGGCAGGCTCGGTCTTTCGGTCAGCGGGTATGAGCAGGAATCGCCCTAATATGGTCAGTTCGCCAGTCAACCTTGACCGAAAGGTCGATGAGACTAGTGTTACCGTCGTCCGTCCAATGTGGTTGATTGACCCAAGCCCGAGTCAGCGGAGCCGCAGAATGCCTAAACCTATCGCCCTAGTCATCCTCGTGGTCGCGACGGCGGTACTGGCGGCCTGCGGCGGCTCGAAGAGCACCACCTCGGAGCGTGCCGTCCTGTTCGAGGTGACAGGCCGCGGGCCCGTGTCGGTCTACTACGGGGACGGCAACGAGCCGAATGTCACCCCGCCGTGGAAAAAGACCGTCACCGAGCGCAAAGGTATCGAGGTGTCCGTCGTCGCCACCGCGCTGCAGCCCAATCAGGAAGTCACCTGCCGCATCAGCGTCGACGGTAAGCGGGTCGTGGAGCAAACGGCCGACGTCACCAAATGCGAGTACACGCTCAAGTAGGGCCCCTTAGGCGGCCGCCGCCCACTGGGTACCCTGACCGGATGCGTCTCGTCATTGCCCGTTGCGAAGTAGACTATGCCGGTCGGCTGCAGGCCCACCTACCCCTGGCCACCCGTCTGCTGTTGGTGAAGGCCGACGGCTCGGTCTCCATTCACGCCGACGAT
>DATATO010000060.1:0-5138 GCA_036268755.1 Mycobacteriales bacterium
TTTTTCGGCTCGCTCATGGCCGCCCGGCCTCCGCCCGGATGCATTCCTTGTTCCAATTTTGTTCCAATTTGAGTGGAACCTATCAGAACTGTTGGACGGAAAACCCTTATAAACACTGGCTTTCTCGACCAACTGTAACGCATAAATCCGGCTGGGGGCCGGGCGGCCGCAGGTTCAAATCCTGTCTCCCCGATTACCGTCCCTGTGGGGACGGAGCGAGTCCAGAAGCGTCTGGACCGGCCGCAATCCACCGTGGTTGCTTAGCGCGAGAAGCGGCCGAGTCCGAGACGGCGTAGGGGACCCTCGAGCCCGGGGACTAGTCCCCGAATGCGTTCGAAGTCCGGGTTGGTGCGCGCCTGGCGTCACCGGGCATGGCTCGCGGCTTCGAAGACATCTAAAGCGCCACGTCCGGGCCCTCTACCGCACGGCACGGCGATGAGGTCACACATGGACGCGCCGACTTTGCCCGCGGATGCTGCTGCGATAGGTTTGCCGTCTCTTGCTCGGTCTCCGGCACGTCATGGGCCGCTCGGCCGCCTCGGATGGGACTGCATCCTCGCGCTGGTTTGGTGCTCTCTCGGATCTTCACACGACCTTCGCGGAGAAGTGGAGCAACAAAGGACTCAGGAATCTGCTGATCGCCTTCGGGCTGGCCAATGTGGCCGAGTGGGGATTCGTCACTGCGTTCAGCGTGCATGCCTTCGACGTGGGCGGAACGCTGGCGGTCGGTCTGCTCGGTATCCGGATGTTCGCTGGCGCGGCCAGCGCCACTATGATCGCACCGCGCTTTGAGGAGTCTCGGGGCGTCCTGACAGCGATCACGTTCAGCCGGACGGTGCTGCTCGCATGCTCGGCGGTACTGGCTGTGAGCGGGGGCCCGTTCGGTCTCACACTGGCGCTGGTCGTGCTGGACGCCGTGGTCGCAGCCGGCTACCGACCGGTCCATCAGCGTCTCCTTCCCGCCCTGGCCAACTCACCGGCGGAACTCATGCGGGCCGTGGCCGGAACCAGCACAACGAAGACCGTCAGCCAGGGGCTCGGGGCGGTCGTCTGCGGGTTCGCGATCACCTGGATATCACCGGCGACCGTGATGCTGTTCCTCGGCCTGCTGATGGGTGCCCCCTTCCTGCTGAGCCTGACGATCGTTCGGGTCGGCCCACGACACACGCGGGCACGGCGCCCGTTCCAGAAGGCCCTGGTCGCCTTTCCGGAGGTTCTTCGGGACTCACATGCGTGGCCGCTGGTCAGTGCGGGGGTCCTGCGGACACTGCTCCGCGGCGTATGGAGCTCGCTCGTTGTCGTAGTGGCGCTGCATCTATTCGACTTAGGGAACTCGGGCGTCGGAGTGTTCCAGGCAGCCGGCAGTCTGGGAGCCGTGCTCGCGCTGCCGGTGACAGCCGCGCAGATCGGGCGCCAGCGACTCGCGTTCCCATGCGGAGTCTCATTCCTGGCCGCGGGGCTGGCAGTAGCCGGAATAGGCGGAGCTCACCTCGTGGTCCTGGGGCTGGCCCTGATCTGCCTGTGGGGAACCGCGATGGCCGTTGCGGATGCGATGTCGATGTCGCTGTTGCATCGCATGTTCCATCCGGATGTGCTCAGCCGCACCGTCAACGTAATGGAGTCTCTAAAGCTGGTTTCCGAAGGTGTCGGCGCTCTAGCCGCGCCGGCGCTGGTGTCGCTCTTCGGGCTCAGATCTACGCTGGTGGTCGCAGGGCTGCCGCTGCCTGCTCTGGTCCTGTTGACCTGGGCGCGCCTGCGTAGCACCGACGCGCTTGCCGAAGGACGCAGCCACTTGGTGACGCGACTACATGGAGTCGCGCTTTTCCGGGGCTCAAACATGGAGTCCATCGAAGAGCTGGCTGCGAGTGCCATCCCGATGGACGCCGACCTGGGAACCGAGATCATCTCGCAGGGAGATCCTGGCGACCGCTTCTATGTGATCGACTCGGGCGAGGTGGAGGTGCTGATCGATGCACACCCGATCGGTCGCATGGGGCCGGGCCGCGGGTTCGGCGAGCGGGCACTGCTGCGTTCCACGCGTCGCTCCGCAACAGTGCGCGCGATCGCTCAAACCCACCTCTATGCGATCGATCGCGCCCGCTTTCTCGCGGTGGTCACCGGCACGGAGGCGGGCGCGGCACCGGAAGGCGAGCTGGCGCTGCAGCCCGTTCAGCGCGATGTTGCAGCGTTGCCGCTGACGGATCTACTCGGCGAGTTGACACCGCTCGCAGGACTTGACGCAGCCGGCCTGACAGGCCTTGCCTTACTGGCCGACCGCAGACAGCATGGCTCCAACGAGCTCATCTTCGCGGAGGGCGATCAGAGCGACGCGATACACGTGATCCTGGAAGGGCGGGCGGAGGTACGCGTCGCTGAGCGGGTCATCGCGGTGCTGCTCCCGGGCGACTCCTTCGGTGAGATCGGTGTGTTGCACCAGACCACGCGGACTGCGACCGTCCGGGCTCTCGAGCACCTGCATCTGGTCTCGCTGCCTGCTGCCTCGGTTCTCGAGGCCATTGAGGCGGCCGGCAGCACCCCAACCCACCACCTGTTGAGGCACGCCGACACGGTGTGATCCGTCCCGCAGGAACCTCAGTTGGGCTCATGGGACCCGCCACGAACCCGCCACAAGGTTCCATAGCCGCTGCCGGTACAGGCTTTGTGTCCTGTTTCCCCGATACGAGGCCGATCAGAGACTGGTACGGCCTGGAGACTCGAAGATTGGGCCGTGGCGCTGCGGCACTGGGAGGCGACCCGTCGAGATCCGCAGACCCTTCCTCGGGGCGGATGCGCCGCTGACAAGTTCTCCACCTTTCGGAGCATGGCAGCCAGCGCACACCCGCCTGCGAGGTGGTATACAACTTGTTGGGGTCGGATGCTTAGTCTCCGGTCACTGGGAGGTCCGCGTAGTGCGAGATAGAAGCGGCAGCACCAATCGTCGTAGGTCTGTTATTTGGTTGGCCGCGGGCGTGGTCGCGTTGGTGGGAGCGACTGCAGCCGGAGCCATGTCGTTGACCCAGTCGAACCCGGAAGTCACGGCGGCTGCGTCTACGGTTTCGCCGCCGCCGGCTTTGACTGCAACACAGTTCGCGGCGCCAGCCAACGCCGATTGGCTCGACTTCGGCGGCAACAGTCTCGGTGAGCGCTACTCGGAACTGAGTGCGATCGACACGCGCAACGTCAAAACGCTCAAGGCTGCCTGGCAAACGACACTCGGTGAGCCGAAGGCCGACAACGTCGGCGGCGGCTTGGAGTACGGCGGCACGTATTACATCCAGTCGTCCAGGGGAGACGTGTTCGCGCTTAATGCCACGACCGGAAAGCTCGATTGGAAGTACTTGAGTGACGGCTCCGGTGGCGGCCGAGGGCTCGCGATGGGCAACGGCCTGATCTATGCGGCGCAGAATGGCAGCAATCACCTGGTTGCGATTAACGCTGTGACCGGCAAGCAGGTGTGGCGAACGAAGCAGCTATTCCCGACACGCACCGACATCACCATTCCTGGCCCGATCAGTTACACGCCGTTGAACGGCGGCGAGGTGTTTGATGGGACGGCCGGCACCGACTCGGGCAACGGCGGCTGGATTTTTGCGGTGGACGCAAAGACCGGGAAGCTGAAGTGGAAGTTCAGCCCAGTGCCACAGCACAAAGGGGATCCGGGGTACAGCACGTGGGGCCCGGGCTCTGATCTGAAACACGGCGGCGGCGGGGTGTGGACCGAACCGGAGGTCGACCCCCAGACCGGTTTAGTGATCTTTGCGACCTCGAACGCGTCGCCGTATGTCAACAGGCCGAAGGGCGACGACAAATACACCGCTTCGACGGTCGCCCTCCACGCGAAGACGGGAAAGTTCGCTTGGGGCTATCAGGAAGTCCACCACGATTCGTGGGACTACGACACGCCGGAGGCGCCCATCATGTTCGACATGGTGTACCACGGCAAGGTCGTGCCGGCGCTCGACCAGCCCACAAAGCCTGGCCTGAACTTCGTCCTTAACCGCAGGACCGGAAAGCCGATAATCCCGGTGAAAGAGACGAAGGTCCCGCAAAGCCCCGAGGATCCGGGCAACTCCTTGACGGAGCCCATCCCAGAGGGGCAGCGGCTCTCGCCGAACTGCGCCAAGAAGTCACTCTGGGTAGCGACGGGCGGCACCAGCTCGTTCAAGGGCCCCGACGGCAACCCAATCCAGTTCGGTTGCGTTTTTTCGCCGCTGTCGACGACGCATTTCGTTGTCAACGGCTACCACGACGTTTCGGATTGGCTGCCGGGCTCGTATAGCCAGAAGTCGAAGCTCGTCAACCTCTGCATCACTGCCGACCGCGAGAAGGGTTATGAGGCCATCCCGACGGCCAAGGCAATTGCGACTCCGGGCACGGCTGACGCGGACGAGGTTCTAGGGATCAGCGGCGGCGAGAACGCCTTCGACAAGAAGGGTTACATCGCCGCGGTCAACCCAACGACCAACAGGATCGCCTGGAAGTCTCCGTTGCCAGGGACTGACGGCTGCTACTCCGGTGTCGCCGCGACCGCTGGCGCGCTTACGTTCGTGGGTGACACAAACGGCCACTTCCTTGCCTACAACTCGATGACCGGCAAGCTGTTGTGGGAGTCGCCGAAGCTGGACGGCACGGTCGGGTCACCGCCGATCGTCTACAAAGGAGCCGACGGCCGTGAGTATGTGACCCTGATGGTCGGTGGCACCTCCGAAGGCGACCAGTCCGCCGTCCAGAACGACACGGTATACGCCTTTGCGTTGCCCAACGGCACCAGGGAGACGGTCACCAAGCTGCCGCCGATAGCGCCCAAGCCGGCACCGACACCTGTGGCAAAGTCTGAGGGCGAGAAGCTGTTCGACCAAAGCTGCGCCGGCTGCCACACGCTGGCGGCGGCCAACGCACACGGCACCGTCGGCCCCAACCTGGACACACTCAAACCGACGGAGCATGAAGTCGACACACAGGTGACCAACGGAGGCGGACAAATGCCGTCGTTCAAGAACAAGTACAGCGCAGCGCAGATCACTCAGATCGCAAAGTTTGTCTCCAGCGTGGCTGGCAAAAAATGATGAACTGATCGGCGGCTGAAGCCGGCCGCTCTTCATATGAGCATCGTTCACAGGCGAGGGCGCGGAGCATTC
>DATATO010000061.1:0-3470 GCA_036268755.1 Mycobacteriales bacterium
CCGGCGGGATCGGTTTCGATGCGGAATAGAAATTCGGGGCTCGCCAGGATGAACTGCAGCGCGGATTCAATGCCGGCTTCGAATCCGGCGTTGTCGTTGCGGCGGCGCTGGTAGAAGCTGAGCAGCGTTTCCATGTCGTTATCGGTCACCGGCCTGCGGTACGCGCTGTGCGCCAGCCCGCCCAGAATCTTGCGCGCGCACGGCAGCTCATCCTTGGCCGTTGCCGGGGTGCATACAAAGATGCGGCGGCGCGAAGCCGTCTCGCCCGCGCCCGACGCGTGGAACGGACCCTCCACCGTCAAACGGTCCACCGATGGGTCGCCGGTAATGTCCAGGCCGTCAACCGTGGTCCGCAGGAACGGCTTGATCAGGTCGTCCTTAATGGCATGACTGCGCAACACCGTATCCGCCGACACCGCATGTACTCCGGCCTTCACCGCAAGTCGGACGGTAAGCCGCTGGTCCAGATCCGCGCCGAACTCGCCCGGATTCGCGGCCATCTTCACCAGATCGTCGCGGCCGCCGGCGGTGACCGACCCGATCCGCACGCCGTCCAGATTGATCTCGATTTCATGCGCGTCTTCCATCCCGCGCATCAGGTCGAAGGTGTTGCGCCACAACCGCAGCTTGATCGCGTACTCGCCGTCCAGAGGGAACGTATGTTGCACCACAATGCCGCCGCGCGTGCCCAGCGGCAGGCCGTCGATATGCTGGTCCTGCGAAAGATCCGGACGTACGCGATACGTCGCCGTCGCTGCAACGATGCGGCTGTCGCCCACGGCTTCGCGGCTGATATTCCACGACGCCGATAAATAACGCTCCATTAAAGACGGCGAGACTTTCAGGACGTCCGCAATGTTGTCGAAGCCGCTGCTCTCGTCGTCGGCCGGAAGCAGCGCCTCCGCGTCGATGTTCAGCGCCAGTAAATCGCGAATCGCATTGGCGTACTCGGCGCGATTCAAGCGATGCATGACCGCGCGTCCGGGATTCGGCTTGGCGGCGTACGCCTGGTCGAGCGCGGTTTCCAGATACCCCGCTAATCCGTCGATGCCCGCCTTGTCCGGGCGCGGCATGCCCTGCGGCGGCATCGCTCCGACGCGTAGCTTGCGGATCGCTTTCTCCCAGATTTCCGGCGCCGAAGCCGCGTGCGCCGGATCCGCGCTCTGCAGCGATAAACCCCCTGTGCGCGCCTGGTCGTTATGACAGGTGACGCAGTACTTGTCGACCAGCGCTTTTTGCGGCGCGACTTGCTGCCCCGAAACCAAGGCGGAGCCGACCACCAGGATCACCGACGCGGGAAGAGTCCGAGTGCCCATAATTCTGCTGTAAGTGATTCTATATCAGTCGTCGATGGTTGCCCACCCCCGTATTATCAAGGGTTTTGATAGGCCGCATTTACGTCCGTGCGGCGCAGGCCAGCCCCGTCGTGCGACCCTTGCATGCAGCAGTCGGCGATGGGGGCGGTCCGTGCATGAGCACCTGATGGACGCAGAGTTCGCAGCGATCAAAGCGGAGGTTTTGGTAGCATAGCAGTCGAGGCCGGGTTAGCTCAGTTGGTAGAGCGCCAGTTTTGTAAACTGGATGTCGCAGGTTCAATCCCTGTACCCGGCTCCATCTCGATTAAACGTTCCGCATTCTCCACGATGCCGCGCTAGGACAGGGGGGGAGCCGCCTCACTGAAGGAGTGGCCGAGAGGCGAAAGTGGAGCGGGGTACGGGATTCGAACCCGTGTAAATCAGCTTGGAAGGCTGACGCCCAACCACTAGGCCAACCCCGCTCATCGCGCAAACCTTTTTAGTTTAGCATTGCCGGTTGCTCCCTTGACCCGAACCCGCGGGCATGATAGCTTCCTCCCGTGAGTATCAAATTTCCACGTTCGACGTTTCCGGGTCTGATGATTCTGGTTTCCCTGACGGCCGCTTCGGCCTGGGCGCAAGGGCAAGCCGAGGCGGTCTCCAACCGCGGCGCGACCAAACAGGCCGGGCCCGCGCCCCGCACCGCCGACGGCAAGCCCGATTTCTCCGGCGTCTGGAGCCCGGAGCATACCTTCATCTACGACATCTCGGTTTCGCTCGACAAGGGCCAGACCCTGCCGCTGCAGCCCTGGGCCGCCGAGCTCACGCAGAAGCGCATGTCCAAGGACGACCCCGAAGCCAACTGTCTGCCCACCGGCGTGCCTCGCCAGAATCCGTACCCGTGGCGCATCGTTCAAATTCCCGGCTACATTTACTTCCTGTACGAAGGCAACATCCACAGCTATCGCCAGATTTTCATGGACGGCCGCAAGCATCCCGCCGATCCCGACCCCAGTTGGTACGGGCACTCCACCGGCTCGTTTGACGGGGACACGCTGGTGATCGATTCGGTGGGGTTCAACGACAAGTTCTGGTTCGATTTCGCGGGCCATCCGCACACCGAACAACTGCATGTGGTGGAACGCTTCCACCGGCCGGATCTGACTCACCTGACTTACGAAGCCACCATCAACGATCCCGGCGCTTACACCGCGCCCTTCACCATGCACGGCCGTTCCAATTTACAGGCTGGCGTCGATTTGCAGGAATACATCTGCAACGAAAACAATCAGGACGTGTCGCACATCGTCGGCAAAGACAATCGCAAATAAATTCTGGCCCGGCTTAATTCGCTAAAAAGTGCTCGATGTGATCCACCACCAACGTGTCCACGGGGCCTTTTTGCGAATCCAACTTGATCCCGAGCTGCTCCTTCACCGCCTGGAAGAACGGCGCGCCCACAGGCGAATCTAACGCGGGCTGGCCCGGTGCTGGATCCGGTTCCCATTCCATTGCGATGTCGAAGGTCCCGCTCAAGCCGGTATTGTCGATCACCGGACGGTCCGAACGGCTCATCGCGGTCAGGCCGTTGGCCAAAAACGCCATGGTGATGTCGCGCGCGCCCACGTTCTGAAGCCCCGGCGAACTGGGCGTCAGGCCCAGAAAGCCTCCGCACAGGGCAGGGAACGCCCCCAGCATCTCGCCATTCACCGGCGGCGGATCGGTCTTGCACGAAGCAGCCGGATGCGCCTGAAGCTTCGGACCCAGCTTGCCCGGCTTAGCCAGTGTCATGGAAAGCACCGGCTCCTGACGAGCCTCGGTGTGGATCTTCAGCTTGAACCGGTCGGCCAACAGAGCCTGCATCCGCTGCCGCATTCCGTCCTTGTTGACGTCCGGGCTGGTGCGCGCGTCGATGTCGAAGTTTTCCGTGATGACCCAGTCCGGCAATTGGGCCAGCAGATCCTTCTGCTGGTTGCCTTGCATCTTGTAGGCGAAGGCAATGTAAGTCGCCAGCGCCTGATTCGTCGCGAAGAAGCGGCCCCCGCTGGGAACGAACACGGTTCCGGGCCCTAAAGGAACATTGGTGGACGGGGGTGGGTCGCCGGTCTTATTCTGCTTGACCGAGGCGACGTCGAACTCGAGTTTCTGGGCCCATACCGGCGCCGTCAGCAGGCA
>DATATO010000062.1:0-12085 GCA_036268755.1 Mycobacteriales bacterium
CGACAAGGGCATCGGTGTCCACGAACACTGGTACATCTGGGGTGACTGGAAGCACGATTGGGTCGCCGTCGCAGGTGAGGGCCAGCCGCCCCGAACCGGTGAAGAGGGAGTTGAACAGTCCACCGCCAAACATTCCTGCGCCCTGCACCATGCGGATCTCATACTGCAACGCCGCCTCGAAGCACAGCACGTTGCGTCCGTTGATGGATAGGCCGTCGCCGGGCTCTATGTCGACGAGGAAACATTTGTGACCGAGCGAGGCGAACCATATTTCTCCTTGGCCGCGGACGGACATAAGGGACAATCCTTCGCCGGTGACGGCGCGCTTGAGAAAGTTGCCGACCCCCTGGCTTTTGACCTGCATTCCAAGGTTCCCCCGGTACGCCACCATAGCGCCCTGTCGGGCAAGCATTTCCCCATTCACGACAGCCTTCACGCAGCGGCTGTGTTGCAGTGAAATGCCGACTCCGGTGGATGCCTGTGCCATGTTCTGTGCGTCAAATAGCTCACTGCGCATAGTGCTGACCTCCTAGCGTTAATCCCAACCCAGCTCATGCAGCCGGTCATCGTCGATGCCGAAGTGGTGTGCGACCTCGTGAACTACCGTGATGCGGATCTGTTCGGCGACTTGGCCTTCGGTGTCGCACATCCGAAGGATCGGTTGTCGATAAACAGTAATCTGATCGGGCAAGGGCGCGGCGCTGCCGTAGTCCCATCCTCGTTCGGTGAGTGCATAACCTTCGTACAATCCCAGCAGATTACCGGCCGCCGACTCTTCTTCCACGACAACCACGACGTTATTCATCTGTCGGGCTAGTTCGGTCGGTATCTCGTCGAGAGCCTGGGCAACTAGTTCCTCGAATTGTGGCCTATCCATCTCCAGCACACCGGTATTGTTTCTAACTGTGCGTACTCTCCTGACATTGGCTCGGCTGGATGGTCTTGCCCAGGTACAGGGCGGCATGTTCACTACACAACAGGGTGCTGCCAAAGGGGTGGACACTGAGTCGATCCAAGCCCTCGTCTCTAAGAATCTCGCACGCCGCGTACTCCGCAATGTGTATGAGCTCGTCGAACAGACAGGTTTCTCCCATCGGGAAGCCTATGCGCTGTGGCTGTCAATTTGTCCCAATTCGTCTGCTGGAAGTCGTCAGAATAACGCGATCTTGTCCCATTCGACGGCGCTTAACTGGATGGATCCCTTAATGTTTGGCGGTGCCGAGATCACCGTGTCCGTCCCACCCGGTACGTCTTTTGATCTGTCGAGAGTGAGGATGATTCCAGTGCCGTTAACGTCGAAAGATTGGTGCATTCTCAACGGCGTGCCGACGACGACGTTGGCGCGGACGATTGTCGATGTCCTTGAAGACGATGAAGAGGACTTCCGATCGCTGGGCCGCCGACTACACGGCTTGGCCGAGCAACAGCTATGTGATCTGAATATTCTCGCCGTCGAGCTAGACGGCTATGCAAGGGCCAACGACTATCGCAGCGGCAACGCTCTATTGAAGCTAATGCTCGAGGCCTCGATACCCGACAGTGAACATGTGGCTGGAGGCTTACGATGACCGCACAAAGCCATCCGAGCCTGGTTGTCCCTGAATTCCACGAAAACTTTCCGGATGCCACTTCATTTCTGCAATATTTATCAGATGAACTTACGACGGACGCAGACCGATGCAGTTTCGTCGCGGATCGCGTTATGGCTCGTTTGGGAACTGGATTCGTCATTGCGGGAATCCGGTCAGCTGGTCTAACGAATGGTGTTTTAGCCAACCGCGGTGTGACGGATCTGGATGTAGGAATCACCAACGAGGTCGCCAATTCTGCCGGATTTAGGTCCGCGAATACCATCGAGGATTTGGATGAATTGTTGGGCAAACACCTTGAGCGAGAATTAGGCGATCATGTGGTTTTCGATGTGCGAAGAGCCAATGGGGCCGAGTATGGCGCGGTGTATCGTGTCAAGGCCTTCATAGACAAAACCGAAGTCGGCGGTCTACTCATGGATGTTGACCGCAATCCCCATATAACTACTCAGCCGAGAATCACAAACGGTGGAGAGCGGTTCTGTATGGTTGAGCTTCCGGGCCTTCCGCCGGGGGTTCGAACACATATGGACCCCGCCGATGTATTCGCTGGAAAGTGGTTTGCCGCTAACCTGCAGGCTGAGGCCGGACTGAAACCAGACTACGCCAAGCATGTATGCGACATGGGACGGCTACTTTCCGGAAGATTCTCGAGGTTTGGGCTGGATACTAACAAAATCGCAGATTCCATCGCGGAGATGTCCCGGACGTCGGGTCGGCCGATGTCCCAAATCTATCCTGTCGTGCCGGTCGATCGTGCGGCTAAGAGTTATAGAAACCGGGCGAAGAAGTATCAACCCGACCACGATCTCCCCTTAGACATCTATAGCCAAGAGTTCCCGGAGCTCAACCAGGCGCTTGAGCCTATCGCGACGGCCGCAACCCAAAGCAGCGGCTCGAGGTTTAGTGCCGCTGACCTAGCGTCATTCCTACAGCAAGCGGCTCCGCCTTTAAGCTCGGCGATGGTTAGCTCGGTTCCCATCCAGTATGCTTTACACAGTAAAGCGTTGCCCTCCTATCGACCTGCTCCGTTGCCGTCGGGTAATCGGGATCGGCATTTCGCACGCGACCCCCGATCTATTCAGCGGGGTCGCACATAGTTACACGCGTATTGTGACCAGCTATGGAAACCAATACTGCCCTTGAGCGGTTGAAGCGGGTTGGTGCGGATCAGTTCGGGATTTTCACGGTTGCGCAGGCTGCAGCGGCAGGCGTGGATGCAGCGACGTTAGAGGAGTTGTGTCGCGAGTTTCACGTGAGGTTCTCGGTAGACGGCGCCTACAAGCTTCATGGATACGACACGCATCACGATGTGACGTACGCGCTTTGGCTGATGCTCGATCCGGAGACTCCGCTAGAGCGACGTGAGCCTCCCGGATGCGGTGTGCTCTCACATGCGACTGCTGGCGATTGGCTCGATACATATGACGACGGCGTACTTGATGTTACGTTCCCGTTAGAAGCCTCGCTTCCGCCGAATATGGCTAATAATCGGATCCACGTTCACAGGGCGAATCTGAAGCAAGACGAGTGGTTCATTCACCAAGGAGTTCCCGTGACTACTCCAGCGCGTATGGTGATGGACTTATTGGATACCCGGGACGAAGATGAGACGGCGATTGGGCGCCGGTTAGTAATGCTCGCGCTTTCGGGAATGGTCGACTTTGATCGTTTGTCCGTGCAGCTGGATGGGTACGCTGATCGACAGGGCCGTGGCGACGGGCGAGCGTTTGTAAAGATGCTGCGCAACGCTGCCAGGTCCGATAGCGCATTGAAACACGAATGGCTTCGATGAGCCAATCTTCACAGCATCCAGCTCGGGTTTCTCCCGAATTTCAGGCCAGCTACCCAACTCCTGCTGCGCTTTTATGGTACGTGAAAACGGAGGTACCTTCTGAATTTCGCGACGACTTTATAACTGACCGTGTGCTAGCACGGTTAGGCCCGGACATTCTCATCGGCGGCAGTCGGGCAGCTGGCCTTCCAGCTCAGGTGCAAAATATCCGTGGGATGGGAGATCTAGATGTTGGAATCTCTGTAGAGGCGGAAGAGCTCCTCACTCTAAAACCCAAGAATCGCATACCTGCCATAGACCGGTTGGTTCGTAGTCGCCTTGCCGCCGACTTGGGTGATCACGTTGAGTTGAACCTTCAACTCTCTGATCAGAATGAACGAGGAACGTTCTACCAGATTCGAGGTCGGATCGCTGGTTTAGGAGTAGGCAGAATGAGCCTCGATGTGGACTGCGACCCCCACGTCACCGCCCCCGTTATACATAGCTTTTTTCCTCTCTGTGAGGTTGAGATTCCTGGTCTAGAGCCAGGTATGCGCACTTATCAAAACCCGGCCGACGTTTTCGCTGAGAAAATTCTTGCGCTAAAACGCTGCGAAACTTTCGGTGACAAGCCCCGATACGCCAAGCACTTGTGCGACCTTCATCAGATGCTCGCCTTAAGGTTGCTGATCCGGATTTGGTTGTCGAGTCGCTTACTGAGCTTTCACATACATCTGGAGTTCCTGTGACCGAGCTGTTTCCGTTGCCGACTCTTCCGGGTGTGGGTGATCGGTATCGGGAGCGCCGAAAGAAAGTATCGCCTGGTGAGGATCTTCTGTTGCACGTCATAAACCACGATCTCCGGGAGATGGCGCCGGATCTTCGACCGATTGCAGCTAAGGCCAGCACAGGTGAAACACCGACCCGTGATGACCCGGGCGGATATTGCCAATGCCATTCGAGACTTGTGGCTCCCGAAAAACACCGTCTCCGAGCCGTCGCCTACCTCGCCGATTTCCGCTCCAGTAGGGCCTCCAGCTCGCATAGCCGGGATGTTTAAACGCAACGCTCTATCGAGCTCTTCGCCCCGTCCTTCTGCTCGCGCCTCTCGCAGTCGTTGATCGAGGATAGCCGATGTGTGGCACAAGCCATAGCGAGTGAACCCTCCGCAATGCCACGCGAGTAGACTCTGCCCGCGTGATAGACCTGCGATTACTCCGTGAAAATCCTGAACTCGTACGCGCCAGCCAGCGCGCCCGGGGCGAGTCCGAGCACCTTGTCGATGTCCTCCTCGCCGCTGACGAACGTCGACGCTCCATGGTCGCCGCCGCCGATTCGTTGCGTGCCGAGCAAAAGGGAAGTTCCGCCGCCGTAAAGCAAGCGTCTCCGGAAGAACGGCCTGCGGTGCTGCAGTGCGCCCGCGATCTCGCCACCAAGGTCAAGGCCGCCGAGGGCGAGCAGGCGCAGGCGGACGCCGAATTGCGGCAGGCGCAACTGGCAATCTCCAACGTTGTGCAAGAGGGCGCTCCCGCCGGCGGTGAGGACGACTACCTCGTGCTTCGCGAGGTGGGCGACAAGCCCGCCCTGGACTCGGTGCGCGATCACCTGGAGCTCGGTGAGCTGCTGGGCGCCATCGATACCGAACGAGGAGCAAAGGTCTCCGGTGCCCGGTTCTATTATCTGACCGGCGTTGGCGCCCTGTTGCAGCTTGCGATGCTGCAGGCTGCGATCGATCAGGCCGTGAGTGCGGGATTCACCCCAGTAATCACTCCGACGTTGGTCAAGCCGGAGGTCATGAACGGAACTGGTTATCTCGGTTCCCACTCCGACGAGGTCTACCGGCTGGAGGCTGACGACCTCTATTTGGTCGGCACCTCGGAGGTCCCACTTGCCGGCTTCCACATGAACGAGATTCTGGATCTTTCCGGTGGACCCAAGCGCTATGCCGGCTGGTCGTCCTGCTACCGGCGTGAGGCCGGCTCCTACGGCAAGGACACCCGCGGCATCCTGCGGGTGCACCAATTCGACAAGGTCGAAATGTTCTCCTACTGCGCGCCCGAGGACGCCGCCGCGGAACACCAGCGGCTGCTCGCGTGGGAAGAGGAGATGCTGGCCAAGGTGGAGCTGCCATACCGGGTCATCGATACGGCTGCGGGCGACCTCGGTTCCAGCGCCGCCAGGAAGTTCGACTGCGAGGCCTGGATACCGAGCCAAGGTCGGTACCGCGAGCTCACCTCTACCTCGAACTGCACACAGTTCCAGGCCCGGCGACTGGGCATCCGGTATCGCGACGGGAACAACAAGTCAGTGCCGGTTGCGACGCTGAACGGGACGCTGGCCACCACTCGCTGGATCGTGGCAATCCTGGAAAACCACCAGCAGCCCGACGGCTCGGTACGGGTGCCTAAGGCCCTGCAGCCTTACCTGGGCGGCCGAGAGGTATTCGAGCCGGTGCGCTGACCCAACTAACTAACGGCATTTTGGGGACTAAGCCGCGGCCTCGGTTTCAGGGGCATGGCGTCACAAAATGCCGTTAGCTAAGTGATTGACGTTGTTAGAGGTACTGGCCAGTGCTGTGTCCCTCTTCGCCCGGACCGCCGCCCATGTTTCCCATGGTGAGCTGCGGTGTGCGGCGCATCTGTTCCAGCTGTGCGCGGGCTGCCATCTGCTGAGCGACCAGCGTGGCCTGAATGCCGTGGAACAGGCCTTCGAGCCAACCCACGAGCTGGGCTTGGGCAATGCGGAGCTCCGGCTCGCTCGGCGTGCTGTCCTCGCCGAACGGCAGGGAAAGACGCTCCAGCTCGTCCCGTAGCTCTTGGGCGAGGCCGTCCTCGAGTTCCTTGATGGAACGCGAATGGATCTCCCGAAGCCGGACGCGGCCGGCCTCATCCAGCGGTGCCGCGCGCACCTCTTCCAGTAGTTGCTTGATCATGCTGCCTACCCGCATGACCTTTCCCGGTTGCTCGATCAGCCGGGCGGGATCATTATCCGGCTCTTCCTCAGCCGCCGCTTCGACGTCCACGGTTCCGATGGGTTTACCGTCTGGACCGACGACCACCACGGTGCTTGGACTATCTTCGGGCGAATTGGACTCCGAGTCGGGAGCCTGCTCAGGTGCGGTCATACCTACATCCTTCCTCATCGGCTTAGACAAACGTTACCGGCGTGAGCAATTTCAACCTTGCACGTGTCGGTCTACTGTCCTCCTATGGACACCGATTCGACGGCGGATCATTCCCGTCGCGATGCTTCTTCCTTTGCGCGTCCGGACGCTAGCGCCGTCGTCGTGACCTTCCCGCGCCGTAGTCCCGTCCCCACGGTCCTGCGGCTTGTCTTGGGCGCCGCTTTAGCCACCTATTCGATCAGATATCTCACACAGTCGCATGCCCGATGGTTTACCTTCCGACCGTCGCAGTGGCTGGTGATCGCCTTCTTGATCGCAGTGGCGCTCCTCGCACCCCTTAGTGTTTATGCCGAATATTGGCGGATCAAACGGCAGAGATTCGCCTTCGACGAACATGGCATCTGGTGGTGGCGGGGCGGCCAGCAATGGCTGGCCATTCGATGGCTGCAGCTGCTGGCGGTCGGGCTGAGCCTGAGGCCTCGGCGATCGGCCCTCGAATTGTTTGCGGTGGATCGACTGGCGGAGCGTCGATTCCCTATGTTCAGTATTTTTCTCAAAACCATGCTTCCGCCGCGGTCTGGCTTGCCCCGGCGGCGTTATCGCATCGAGGTACCGGTCGATGCGGCCAACTTCGTCGCCATCGAAGCGGCGGTTCTTCGGCACGCCCCGCAACTGTGGCTCGGGCGTTACCGCTGATCCCGTGGCTACTCGCTAGCGGACCAGTAGCACCTTTCCTACGTGGCTGCCCTCGTCGAAGTAGGCGTGCGCCTCTCCGGCGTCTGCCATGGCGAAGGCTCGGTCTATTGCCGGTTTGACCATGCCGTTTTCAATGAGCGGCCAGATATGCTCTAGCACGTCGGACGCTATCCCCGCCTTCTCGCCGTTTGACTTTCCACGTAGCGTGCTGCCTAGTATCGATGCCCGCTTGGATAGCAGCAGGGAGATGTCCAGCTTCGCCCTTCGACCGGCCTGAGCGCCGATTACCACGATTCGTCCGTCAGTTGCGAGGCAGCGAAGGTCGCGATCGAGATAGTCGCCGGCAACATGGTCCAGGACGACGTCGACCCCCGAATCTTCCGTGTGCTCGTTGACCACCGTCACAAAGTCCTCTGAGCGGTAATCGATGACGCGCTTTGCCCCGTAGGCGAGGAGCCGCTCCGCCTTCGCTGCGCTTGCGGTGCTGAAAACGTCGGCCCCATAGGAGCGCGCGACCTGGATCGCCATGGTCCCGATACCGCCGGATCCGCCATGTACCAGCAGTGTTCCTCCCGGTTGCAGCCGTCCCAGGGTGAAAATATTGAGCCACACTGTGCAGGCGGCCTCCGGCAAGGCTGCGGCCTCGGGCAACGACAGCCCCCGTGGGACCGGCAACACCTGATTGGCCGGCACCGTTACGGCATCTGCGTAACCGCCGCCACTGAGCAGTGCGCACACCTCATCGCCGACCTTCCAGGTGGATATCTTCTCGCCCACCGCGGAAATTCGTCCGGAGCATTCCATGCCCAGTACCTCCGACGCTCCCGGCGGGGGAGGGTAGAGACCTCGTCGCTGCAGGGTGTCGGCTCGGTTTATGCCGGCCGCTACGATCTCGATGACAACCTCATGGGGAGCTGGGGTAGGGTCTGGGACCTGCTCCTCTCCGAGCACCTCGGGACCGCCTGGCTGTGACATTGTGATTGCTCGCATCCATCTATCTTCGCGTAGGACCTCAATGGACGAGAGGGAAGGTCGCGGGGAGGGCGCACTGTGTAGATTCAGACCTCGACGACGGAGTGGAGAAGACTCGCCATGCTTGCACAGAACTGTTTCCCACACACCCGGGAGCCCGGTCGGCCCGCCGCGTTGGGCACCATAGTGACCCTGCCCAACCCTCAACTGTTGGAGATCGCCCTGCTTGCGGGCTGCGAATGGATATTCGTGGACTGTGAACACGGCGCCATTACGACGTCCGGGCTGGGGTGCCTCCTTACCGGCGTACCTAGGGATGTACCGGTTCTCGTGAGGCTGCCCGCCAATGACGAAGTCTACGTAAAGCAGGCGCTCGACTCCGGTGCCGCCGGCATCATCTGTCCATCGGTGGAGGACGCCGCGACAGCGGCGAGGTTGGTGTCGTGGGCGAAGTATCCGCCGGCGGGGACTCGCTCGGTGGGAATCGGAAGGGCTCACGGTTATGGCCTGGGTTTGGCTTCGTATATGGAGCAAGCCAACGGCCTGACCTCAGTTGTAGTCCAGATAGAAAGCATCGCCGGAGTGCGCGCGTTAGATGACATTCTCGAGGTGTCCGGCCTGGGCGGTGTCTTCATCGGCCCCTACGATCTATCGGCGAGTATGGGACTTGTTGGACAGCCGACCGCTCCCGCGGTGAGAAAGACAATCCATGACATCGTGGAACGTTGTCGTGCCCGGGCTGTCCCGGTCGGTCAGTTTTTTGGTGGCGCTCAAGCCTTTGGCGCGGATGAGATCAGCGGCCGGCTGGACTTCGCGGCTCTCGGCCTAGACACGACGTTGTTGGCACAATCGTTGGAGTTGCAGCTGTGCACGGCACGTTCGGTGTCATGATTCTGGCGGTGGCGCTGTGAAGCCTCACTGCCGTGTTAGTGGCATACCGATGCCGGCTATGCTGCGGATGGCTGGGGTTGGGCTTCCCGGACGCGGCAAGCCTTAGGAGGGCTCGCATAGTGGCCTAGTGCGGCGGTCTTGAAAACCGCTATAGGGGGTGACTCCTATCGAGGGTTCGAATCCCTCGCCCTCCGCTTTGTGATGCGGAAGTAAGCGCGCTGGCGCAGCCATGGGTTGCGCGCAGTGGGAAGCCAAAGCGTAGGGCCATGAGTTCGATGTATCTCGCTATTTTCGGCAACGGCCTTGACTTGCAAATGGTAAGCGCGCATATTAAATCCATGATTGAGCTTGCGTCGGCACGAATATCGTCCATCGCCCCACCCGAGGCGTTCTTCGCCAAGTGGACAGATCACGCCACATGGTCAGTGTGGAGCCCGGATAGCGAATGGGTGCGGCTTGATGGTCCCGTCGCCGAGGGGGCCACCGGTGTTATCAAGCCGAAGGGTGGACCGAAAACGCGGTTCGTTATCAGCACACTTACGCCTGGTCGCGAGTACACCGACACCAGCCGATTTCCCGGTGCGCGACTTACCTTTCAGCACCTGCTGACTCGGGTAGGCGATCGTACGGAACTCGACGTGCGGGTCACTCTCGCCGGACCGCTCGCATGGATTTGGGCGCGCATTCTCGGAAACGGGTTTCGAACATCGGTGCCGGCCGATCTTCGGCGTCTCGTTGAGCTCGTGGAATCTGAGGCATGAGCGCCTGGCTCGGCGTCGTGTCACGGAGTCATGTGGTCCGCGGCGTGGGCCTTGGCATCGCGCAGGTCATGCACGGTAAACGAGCAGGCCTGGCCCGGATGCGGTCGGGCGACTGGCTCGTGTACTACTCACCGCGCACCGCCTACCCGGACGGCGAGCCGCTCAAGGCGTTCACCGCTATCGGACGAATCGTGGACGATGAGATCTGGCAGGCAGACGAAGGTGACTTCCACCCGTACCGTCGACGTGTCGACTACCTCGATATCGCGTGGGAACTGCCCCTCTCCGAGGTGTCCGCGGAACTGGAACTGGCCGCCCAACCGAACTGGGGATATCAGCTACGACGCGGTCTGATCCCCCTTTCGGACGCTGACGTTCGAATCATCCGTGACGCCGCATCGAGAAAGATATGACAGTTTCTCATCGCCTCCGAACCGAGTTCGGCGATGCCGATGACAGCACCGGCCTGATGCTGTGGCGGGTGACCAATACATGGCAGGCGGCGCAACGTCGCGTCCTGAAGCCGTTTGGGATCACACATGTGCAGTTCGTGCTGCTCGCCTCGCTTACGTGGCTCGACGGCGATGCTCCGGTGACCCAGCAGGCTCTCGCCCGACACGCCGGAACCGACCCGATGATGACCTCTCAGGTGCTACGCGCTCTCGAAAGTGCGGGCCTTATCGACCGCGGAGCACATCCCAGCGACGGACGGGCAAAGTTACTGCGCGTGACCGCGGCCGGACGAGAACTCGCCAACCGCGCCATCGGTGCGGTTGAAGCCTGCGATCGTGCCTTCTTTGACACGCTTGATGGGGACCGCGCCGATTTCACACGGATGCTTTCCCGACTTGCCCGATCGTCATAGGTGGCCGAGTGTCTCGCTATGGGCTCAGTCGATTCTCATGCCGGTTGTGGCGGCACCTAACAGCTCGCGACACGACTCGAGGCCGTCGATACGAACCTCGATGGGGCAGCGCCAATCTTCTTTGGATAACAGAAAGCGCTGCTCCAGCCGAGGCTCTCCGGCGACTGCGTGGAGCTTCGTTCCGTTCTCGGTGTATCCGAGTTTTCTCGTTATACGCAACGAGGCGGGATTGTCCACAAAGGCGCCGGTGCCTGCCACAGTGGCGCCTAACCCCCGAAATGCGAACTCCAGTACCGCCGCCCGCATTGCGGTGCCGATACCCTGCCGCTGAAATTTTCGGCCCAGCCACGAGCCCGTGGAGATCTGTCGAGTGATCGCGAATCCGTGACCCTGGATGTCTTGCGTGCCGACCACGAGCCCTTCTCGGAGTACCTGAACGGCAGCGTCCAATCGTCCGGCCCGATTTGGCTCAGGCAGCGCCAGTGCCACTGCAGCGCGGATAGGCCTCGTTGCTCGGCGGTTGTCGCGCTCCAAGGGGTGATAAACGGCATGTAGTCGGGAGGATGCACCCCATCGGCAGCGAGTTGCGCCAGGTCGCTCAGCTGTCGTTGCGATGGAAGCCGTACCTCGAGCTCAGGTGTGTGCAGTCGTAGCCCCTCGAACGGCCAGTACGGATTCACGATCGACACTATGCCCAAGCGTTCCTTTCTGAGCAAGCTGTGGGGTTATGGCGTGGGTCCGAGTCGCAGGGATGGATCGTCACCGGGTATGGTGCTATCGCGAGTGCCGCACACCGCGGTACGGGGATCCATGTGGTTCTGTGCACAATCGGGAGGCTTCGCCTAGTCTGGTCTATGGCGCCCGCCTGCTAAGCGGGTTTGGGGCTTACACCCCATCCCGGGTTCAAATCCCGGAGCCTCCGCTGTAATAATTTCCACCTGCGCTCGTAGCTCAACGGACAGAGCATCTGACTACGGATCAGAAGGTTGGGGGTTCGAATCCCTCCGAGCGCGCGCTGTGTTGAGACAGTTCAGAGGGGTTGTTCGCTTCGGCGGGTAGCCCCTCTGGTGTCTTCAAACTCGGATTTGACCCCAGCGCTGACCCCAACGTCGGCTTACTGAACAGGAATCCGACCTTGTTAGCGGTCTTGGGTGGCGCTTGGCGTGATGGCCGGATGTACACCGTCTTGGTGATGGCGGGGGAGCTGTGCCCGAGCACGTCTTGGATTTCATCGACCGTAACGCCATGCTCGTATAGCAGCGTGGCGAATGTATGCCGAAGGTCGTGGAATCGAATACGGCGTACCCCCGCTTTAGTGCACAAGACGTCTAAAAGCCGGTTGATATTCCTCGGTTCGATAGGTGTTCCTTTCTTCGTTGTGAACATGAGGCTGTGGTCTTCCCATTCATCCCC
>DATATO010000063.1:0-4299 GCA_036268755.1 Mycobacteriales bacterium
CAGGAAAATTGGGGCCAACCGAGTTCATCGCTTGTGGTGCTAACCCCTGCAGGCAAGAGATTAAGCTATCCTAACTTCGAGGATATCCCCAATGTGGTAACCATCCCTATGTCACGAAGCTATCCCGACAGCGAAGAGGACAGGCGCCTGCGGCTAGAGGAGCTCGGGGAACGGATCGCCGATGCGGCCGAACAGGGTCATGCGACACACCACGCATCTCCGGGAGTAAAACCGGCTTCGGCGGTTACGATGCGTAAGGTTCCCGGCTGGCAGCCGCCGGGGGCTACAGGTAGTGCGGACACGGGCGGCGGCCCGAAACCGAAACGTCGCCGAAGCTAGGCACATCGCCGACTACGTGTGTGGCGGTCCCTCGAAAAAATCCAAGCGCGCCGTCGAACGTTTCCTCTTCGGACTTAGGTACACCTTCGTGACGCCTGTCATGTTGGGGCGCCCCTAGCGGGACGACGCTCACATGCTGGACAAGGCTAGAGTCGTAGCCTCGGCAGCGGCGCCACACGAAGCAACGTGCGCAGCGCTCGCGCCCTGGGAGTCACGCTCAAGGAGTTAGTACTACATGACCGCGCCAGTGACCGCCGGCACTCCGGCGGCGCCACCCACCACTGCCCACAATGACCGGGCCACCATCGCCGAAAAGACGCTCCGCACCGACCGTTGGTGGGTTACCCCACTGCTGACGTTCCTCGGACTTGCGGCGTTCGTCGTATACGGCCTCGCCCGGGCCTTCATGAACAAGTGGTACTGGGTCGAGGACTCGCACCTGCTCGCCCCGTTCTACTCGCCGTGTCTGAGCGAGTCGTGTGTGCCGGGTTCGAGCCACATCCTCGGTCAGCCGATCCCGAAGCTTCCGGATTTTCTGTCCTGGGTCTCCCCGGCGATGTTCGTCCTGATCCTGCCCGGTGGCTTCCGGATGACCTGCTACTACTACCGCAAGTCCTACTACCGCTCGTTCTGGTTCTCCCCGCCGGCCTGCGCGGTGCCCGACGGTCACAAGACCTACAGTGGCGAGACCCGGTTCCCGCTGATCTTCCAGAACATCCACCGCTACTTCTTCTATGCGGCGGTTCTGGTCGGCGCGGTGCTCACCTTCGACATGTGCCTGTCGTTCAAGGGCAAAGACGGCGGCATCGGGATGGGCATAGGCAGCATCATTTTGGTCATCAACGCCATCCTGATCTGGGCATACACCCTTGGCTGTCACTCCTGCCGCAACATCATCGGCGGCCGGCTCAAACACTTCTCCAAACACCCGGTGCGGTATCGACTGTGGGGCTGGGTTTCCAAACTCAACGCCAAACACCAGCCGCTGGCCTGGGCGTCCATGTTCTCCGTGATGATCGCCGACGCCTACGTGATGCTGGTTGCCTCCGGCGCCATCACCGACGTCCGCATCTTCAACTAAGGGCGATAGACAATGACTGAATACACCCGACTCGATTTCGATGTCGTCGTCATCGGCGCCGGTGGCGCGGGCCTCCGGGCCGCCATCGAGGCCCGAACCGCCGGCAAACGAGTCGCGATCATCTCCAAGTCCCTGTTCGGCAAGGCCCACACCGTGATGGCCGAGGGCGGCGCCGCGGCGGCCATGGGCAACGTGAACTCGAAGGACAACTGGCAGGTTCACTTCCGCGACACGATGCGCGGCGGCAAGTTCCTCAACCACTACCGGATGGCTGAGCTGCACGCCAAGGAGGCGCCGGACCGGATCTGGGAGCTCGAAACCTACGGCGCGCTGTTCGACCGCACACCCGACGGCAAGATCAGCCAGCGCAACTTCGGCGGTCATGAATATCCGCGGCTCGCCCACGTCGGCGACCGCACCGGGTTGGAACTCATCCGAACCCTGCAGCAGAAAATCGTTTCGCTGCAGCAGGCGGACCAACGCGAGACCGGCGACGCCGAGAGCCACATCAAGGTCTTCGCCGAGTGCACCGTCACCCAGTTGCTGGTCAGCGACAATACGGTCCACGGCGCGATCGCCTACTGGCGGCACAACGGTGAGTTCCTGGTGTTCGACGCTCCCGCCGTGGTGCTGGCCACCGGCGGTGTCGGCAAGTCCTACAAGGTCACCAGCAACTCCTGGGAGTACACCGGCGACGGGCATGCACTGGCGCTGCGCGCCGGTGCCTCCCTGGTCAACATGGAATTCCTGCAGTTCCACCCCACCGGCATGGTGTGGCCGCCCTCGGTGAAGGGCATTCTGGTCACCGAGTCTGTCCGCGGTGACGGCGGTGTGCTGCGCAACACCGAGGGCAAGCGGTTCATGTTCGAGTATGTGCCCGACGTGTTCCGTAAGCAGTACGCCGAGACCGAGGAAGAGGCCGACCGCTGGTACACCGACCCGGACAACAACCGGCGCCCGCCGGAGCTGCTCCCCCGTGACGAGGTGGCCCGCGCCATCAACAACGAGGTCAAGTCGGGCCGCGGCACCGAGCACGGCGGCGTGTTCCTGGACGTCTCCACTCGCATGCCGGCCGAGACCATCATCAAGCGACTGCCGTCCATGCACCACCAGTTCAAGGAACTGGCCGGCGTGGACATCACCAAGGAGCCGATGGAGGTCGGTCCCACCTGTCATTACGTGATGGGCGGCGTCGAGGTGAACCCCGACACTACGTCGTCGTCGGTGAACGGCCTGTTCGCCGCGGGCGAGGTTGCCGGCGGCATGCATGGCTCCAACCGGCTCGGCGGCAACTCGCTGTCGGACCTGTTGGTCTTCGGTCGGCGGGCCGGCCTGCACGCCGCGCAGTACGCCGACGACGTGGCCAAGCCGACGAAGGCGGCGGATGTCGAGATCGCAACGGGCATCGCCGAGGCGCTGGCGCCGCTGTCCGTGGCGGGCGAGAACCCGTTCCAGGTGCAGAACGATCTGCAGACCGCCATGAATGAGCTGGTCGGGATCATTCGGCGGCCGGCCGAGATCGAGCAGGCCATCGGCAAGCTCGGCGAGCTGCGCAAGCGCGCCGCACATGTGGGCGCCCCGGGGGGCACGTTGTACAACCCCGGTTGGCACGTCGCGATCGACCTGAAGAACCTGCTCACAGTGTCCGAGTGCGTCGCCAAGGCAGCGTTGCTCCGGCAGGAGAGCCGCGGCGGTCACACCCGGGACGACTTCCCGAAGATGTCGCCGCAGTGGCGGCAGCGCAACCTCATCTGCCGGCTGGATCGCAAAAACACCGGCAGTCAAGACGAAAGTGTGCTCGTCACCGAGCAGCCGATTCCCAGCATCCCGGTTGAGTTGTTGGAGCTGTTCGACCGCAGCGAGCTGGCCAAGTACATGACCGAAGACGAGCTCGCGGTGCTGGGCGCCGAGAGCGGAGACGGTGATAAGGCATGAGTTACCAGGGAAAGTTCCGTGTCTGGCGCGGCGACAACGAGAGCGGTGAGCTGGTAGATCTCACCACCGAGGTGAACGAGGGTGAGGTAGTGCTCGACATCGTCCACCGCATGCAGGCCACCCAGGCGCCCGATCTTGCGGCCCGCTGGAACTGCAAGGCCGGCAAGTGTGGGTCGTGCTCGGCCGAGATCAACGGCCGGCCGCGCCTGATGTGTATGACCCGGATGAGCACGTTCGTCGAGGAAGAGGTCATCACGATCGCCCCGCTGCGCACGTTCCCGGTGATCAAGGACCTGGTCACGGACGTCTCGTTCAATTACGTGAAGGCGCGGGAACTCCCCGCGTTCGAGCCGCCGGCAGATCTAGCGCCGGGCGAGTACCGGATGCAGCAGGTCGACGTGGAGCGCTCGCAGGAATTCCGCAAGTGCATCGAGTGCTTCCTGTGCCAGAACACCTGCCACGTGATTCGCGACCACGACGAGAACAAGCCGGAGTTTGCAGGCCCTCGGCTGTTCATCCGCGCCGCCGAGTTGGACATGCACCCGCTCGATACCCGCGACGATCGCAAGGAGATGGCGCAGGCCGAGCAGGGTCTGGGCTACTGCAACATCACCAAGTGCTGCACCGAGGTGTGCCCCGAGCACATCAAGATCACCGACAACGCGATCATTCCGATGAAGGAGCGCGTAGTGGATCGCAAGTACGACCCCATCACGTGGCTAGGCCGCAAGATCCTGCGCCGCGATCAACTGCCGGAGAAGGCGTAGTTGCTAACGGCCTCTGTGGCCTTTAGTTTTACTGCTCATTGGTGGGCCGTACGGATCGTACGGCCCACCAATTGCGTATGGCAGCTTCTTCGCCATCTTGGCAAGCTCGGGGTTGATGTCGCTCAGTCGAACATTGCTGGAGCCGCGGGGCGCGGAATTCGGTCGAGCCGGTGCCGG
>DATATO010000064.1:0-27072 GCA_036268755.1 Mycobacteriales bacterium
ACCCGTGACCTGGTTGCCATCCCCAGCCGGGGCGGTGTCGATTCCTACAAGCCAGTACTCGACCGACTCGGTGCCTGGCTTGTGCAGCGCAACCTGCCCACCACGGTGCTCAAAGGCAAGACCGGAGCTACCGTCGGCCTGACCTGCGAAGTCAAGGGAACTCACTCCGGGCCCCGCTGGGTGCTCGACGCCTGCCTAGACACCGCGCCCTACGGCGACGAATACACCTGGACTCACCCACCGACCTCCGCCGTTATCGACAACGGTTGGCTTTACGGACGCGGTAGTGCCGATTCCAAATCCGGCGCGGCGATCTTCTGTCACATTGCCGTCCGTCTGAACGCCATCACCGATCAGCTCCACGGCAGCCTTGCGCTGCTGTTCGACGTTGACGAACACACCGGTGGCTTCGGCGGCGCCAAACGATACTTCGAAGGCTTCGACGCACCAACCGACGTGGCCGGTGTGATGATCGGCTATCCCGGCATGGACAAACTCGTTGTCGGCGGACGCGGCTTGCACCGCGCCAAGTTGCGCGTACACGGCGTGGCCTCACACTCCGGCGGCAGCAAAACCACCCCCAGCGCCATCGAGAAAGCTGCCCATCTGATCCGGGTCCTGTCCACCACCGGACTCCCCGACGGCACCAACCCCGAGTTCCCGCTGACCGGTAAACTCACCGTCACCGCCGTCCAGGGAGGCGAAGGCTACTCGATTACGCCGGACCTGTGCACGCTCAATGTCGACATTCGCACGACCCCGATCTTCAACGATGAAACCGCCGCCCTTCTCCTGGAACAGCTTGTCTCCAGAGTCGATGACGCCTGGCCGGATACCCGCTCCACCCTCATCCAGGTCGATACCCGCTGGCCCGCCTACGCCCTCGCCCAAAGCTCCCGGCTACGCACCGCTATCACCGAGGCCGCCAAGGCAGCGGGGGTCGAGGTCGAAGCCAAAGTCGCCGGACCTTCCAATATCGGCAACTACCTTGCCGGTCTCGACATCCCAGCGACCGCGGGGTTCGGCGTTGCCTACGTCGGCCTACACGGCGCCGATGAACGCATCCAACTCGATACCATCCCCACCGTCCAAGCCATCTACCACGCCGCCGTCCTCACCTTGCTTGATGCAGGCTGATTCCCGTGCCCGAAATAGGGAGTATGGCTGGTCAGCACCTACCCGAATGGCCGCCGCGATGGCACACATCGAGCCCGCCTTTCGGTCCTATGTCCGTTTTCGTCTCACATTCGCCAGATTTACCAGTCATCATGGTCTAGACAAACTAGTGGAGGGGAAGGCGCGATGGCCCAGCAGGGCGCGACGGATCGACAGCTCATCGACCTCCCGGGGCCGCGCAACGAGCGGGAGCTTGTGGTCATCGAACACGGGCGGGGAGCCGCGCACCTCGGCGAGCAGCTCCGTCAGGGAATCGAACTTCTATCCGGCGACACCCGTCAGATACTGCGCGATCTGGAGTACGGCAACAACGTAGGCGCGATCACCGAACTGGGTCGACTCCGCGACCGGTGGGCCAACCGCATGTTTCCTGCCGCGACCGAGCGGGTGGACGCGGACACGATCGACGGCTACCTCACTGCCGCCACCAACCTCACCATCCATGCCGGCGACATCCTGCGTGACCGGGCGGCGGCGGATTCGCGTCGACTGCACAGTTTTTTCGGTCCGCTCAGCGTCGGGATGCGGCGCATGCATGCCGGCATCGCCGCGGCGGACCCCGGGATGGAAGACCTCCCGCTGCTCGTTGCCACATTCGCGAACCTCTACGACGTAGCTCAGCTCTATACGAGGACTCTAGAGTCCCGCAATCGTGTCCCCGATGGCTTCTTCGAACGAATGAAGAACGCCGGCGACGCCGTCAAGGCGTTGAGTAACACCAAAATGATCGACGCCGATGCGGTCAGTGCCGCCCTTGGCCCCGGCGTCACGCTGCTGACCGGTCTGCCCGGCTACAACCTCGCCCTCGACCTCCCCGACGAGGAGAAGACTCACGGCCGGGCCCGCCGCGATCGAGCCGCCGAGGCTCGCGTGCCCCTCGCCGCCTTATTGCGGCCGCACCTTGCCGCGGACGTTGACGCCGATGTGGTCGCCCGCTACGTCGTCGCCGAGCATCCCGGCCCCTACGTCGATCCCTTCGTCGCGCTGCAGGCGGTGCGTAGCCTGTCGGGGGGCATGACCCCTGGGGCCTCGTTCGAAGACGTATTGAACGCACTGGCGAGCAAGCGCTCGGCGGCGGGGCGGAAGGAAGGCTTGGCCGACGAGAAAAGAACGGCGGAGCTTTTGCTACAAGGGCTTAGCAGGGCGCGAAGCAGTGCCTCGGCCGGTCCCGATGCCGCCGTAGCCGCCGATCACAAGCCCACGCCTATCGGTCCACGCAACATCTATACCCCCAATTTGCCGTACGCGATCGACGCGGATGTCTTCTGGCTCGGCTTGGATGCGTACCGCAAGGAATTCTTCGCCGACCTGACCGCGCTCACCGAGCTACTCGGAGACACCGAAGCAGTCAAGGCGGCGATCACCGACAAATGGACCCGTACCATTACGCCCACGCTGGTGACCGGTTTCGTCGACGAAGTGGGTGAACGTCTGGTGCATGCGGAGATCGCCGCCCAGCAGCTCGCCGGGGTGCATCTACGCATGGCCGACCCGAAGTCGGGGGTAGAACAGGCACCGGGTGCGGCGTTTAGTCGGATCGGTGAGGAGATCGACAAGGTGCACACCACCTTGAATGGATTGCGGGGACGCGCCGACGAGCTTGCCGCCATGTCATTCGACGTCCTGAACGACGCCAGGCTAGACGCCGCGCTGGGTGAGCTGGCCGGATCGGTGCGCTGGGCGGAGCCCCTGTGGGGCGGTCAGGATCCACGGCCCGAAGTCCCGTTCGCCGACACCCCAATGGCGCGTACCGGTGCGAAGCTAGCTGAGGACTTCGGCGACAAAAAGCAGCGAGCCGATCACAAGATTACCGATCCACACCGACTCGCTCGGTACTTCGGAGGCGTCGCGCAGGAGCGTCACCGTCCGCTCCCCACTGATCCCGAAGGGGTGAGGTATGAGCTCACACGCCGGCGAATGCTCGCCATGGACGGGGTGAACATTATGCTGCACGCGGCGATGCTGCATCCGGAGGCAGTGCCCCAGGTGGCACGGCGCATCAACGCCCTCGTCGACGACATGGCGGAGCTGACCCTTCGGCAGCTTGAGAACCCGGAAGAGTACGACAGGGAAGCGTTACGCAAAGCCTGGTCGGCGGTGCATAGGCATGTCGATCAAGCCACCGCCGACCCCGACCCGGCCGACTCCGAGCCTGACTCGGTGGCTGGCCTCGACTCCGAGCCCGAATCGAAAACCACAACCAAGGCCCGACCCGCCTCGTCGAGTTGGCGGCTTGCCTACGGTCGCAGGGTGGAGTACGCGACCGGTTTGGTGTACAGGCCATGGCAACGAAAGCCGGTCAAGGATGACAGAGCGGCACCGGTGGAGACCCGCTACCTACCCGAGTCCCACGAAGGGCCGTCGCCGTCTGAGGGCGCCGAATACCGCACGGGAGGCGATGCCCGCCGAGATTTTCCGACCACGGACAAGGTAACCGCCGCACCCGTTCCCCAGCCCGAAGGGCGGCGGGAGACGGCGGACGGCCCGGGTTCCCTACGGTGGCGCGGGTTAGCACAGGGGGGACCGGCAGAGCGTAGGCGTCCACCCAAACGTAGCGCGTAGGGCGTTCGGCCTGCGGGAGCGGTGACTCGGGGACGGGCCCTTAAGTAACCTCCGGTGGCGTGGCGGACGAACGACAGGAACTCGATCACGGAACATTCCCGAGCCCCGACGAACGATGGCAACGCGCGCTGAGTTTCGGTCAGGTCGCCGAGTTGTACGACCAGTGGCGTCCCGGCTATCCGGACGCGCTCTACACGGATGTCCTCGGATGCGGGACGGGGAGCCATGCGCTTGAGGCCGGCGCCGGGACCGGCCGGGCAACGCTGGAACTCGCCCGGCGCGGTGCTTCGGTAGTCGCGGTCGAGCCCGACAGGGCGATGGCCGCCGTCGCACGGCGGCGCACCCATGGGATGACCGTCACCGTGCAGGAGTCAACGTTC
The DNA here is from genome assembly GCA_036268755.1 of Mycobacteriales bacterium. Classification (GTDB taxonomy): domain Bacteria; phylum Actinomycetota; class Actinomycetes; order Mycobacteriales; family QHCE01; genus DATATO01. Next base: position 4,119 of record DATATO010000064.1, read on the forward strand.
GAGGACTGCACCGTGCCGGCCGGTGTGTTCGATCTCGTGGTCGCCGCGCAGGCTTGGCACTGGATAGAGCAAGAGCCCGGCGCTGTCGTGGCGGCCCGAGCGTTGCGCCCGGGCGGCGCGCTATGTGTCTGGTGGAACCGGCCGCGTGAGCTCACCGGCCCCGTGTGGGATGCCGTCCACGCGGTCTACGCCGAGCATGCTCCCGCGCTCGATCGCCGCGCCGCGCTACGCCGGCAGCCCGAGATCGAACAGCAGGTCGAGCCCGCTCCAGGCTTCAAACATTGGACCACACACACCTACGACTGGACCGCAACCTACGACACCGAAAGTTATGGCGGCCTCCTCCAGACCCATTCCGACCATCTGCGGCTGCCCGAGCCGCGGCGCCGGCAGCTCATCGACGGTGTGCGCGCCGCCATCACTCATGCGGGCGCCGGTTCGCTGGAATACCGCTACCGCACCGTCCTCTTGACCGCCCAGGTCCGGTAATGACGACCGCGGCTACCACTTGTCCCGCAGGATGGTTACTGCTGTAGCGCGATTGAGCGGCCTCCGACTCCGCTGATCTGAGCACTGTCTCGATTGGAATTGCTCAGTGGACGCCTGCTGGGCGTGTCGGTGCCCATAGTTGGTCGGCGTCGCCGGCGGCGAGCCGGTCTCGATAGACGTTGATCTTGTGGTCGATGAGCTTGAGGTTTTCTTGTATCTCAGCCAGATTGGCGGTCACGGCGGCGCGGTGGGCCTCCATGAGGGCAAGTCGTTCCTGCTCGTTGCCCCGCCCGGCGGATACGAGTTGGGCGTAGCGTCGGATGGTCTTGATGGGCATGCCGGTGGCTCGCAGCCTGGTGCAGACGGTGATCCAGTCCAGGTCTAGCTGTTGGTAGCGCCGCCGGCCGCCGGCGGTACGGTCGACGGGCGTGACTGCCAGGCCGGCGCGTTCGTAGTAGCGCAGGGTGTGCACGCTGATTCCGGTGCGGCGGGCGGCCTCGGCGATGCTCAGGCCCGCCTGGGGGTCGGGGCGAGCGGGCCCGGGTCCCGGCTGCGGCTTGACTTCGAGCATGCTCTAAATCGTAGCGTTGTGGGCATGACTACGACACTGATCACTGGGGCAAACAAGGGTCTCGGCTTCGAGACCGCCCGGCGGCTCATTGCCGCGGGCCACGCCGTCTACGTCGGAAGCCGGGACGCCGAACGCGGGCGCCGGGCCGCCGAGCAGCTAGGCGCCAAGGCAGTTCAGCTCGACGTCACCGACGATGAGTCCGTAGTGGCCGCGGCGAAGGTCGTCGAGACCGACGGAGGGCTGGACGTGCTGGTCAACAACGCCGGCATCGCAAAAGAGTGGAGTGACGACAACGCCGTGATCGGCGCCGCGGACGTTACAGCGGACTTGATGCGGCAGACATTCGAGACGAACGTCTTCGGCACGGTGCGCGTCCTCCACGCGTTTCTCCCGCTGCTGCAGCGTTCCGCCGTCCCGGTCGTGGTCAACGTCAGCAGCGGTCTGGCCTCGCTCACCCAGGTCACCATCCCGGACACTCGGGCGTACGCCTACCCCGGCGTCGCCTATCCGGCGTCGAAGACCGCGGTCAACGTGATCACCGTGCAGTACGCGAAGGCATTCCCGAACATGCGGATCAACGCCGTGGAGCCTGGCTTCACCAAGACCGACCTGAACGGGAACACCGGCCACCAGACCGTCGAGCAGGGCGCCGAGATCATTGTGCGCATGGCACAGGTGGGCCCCGATGGCCCCACCGGAGGCTACTTCGGCGCCGAAGGCACCCTTCCCTGGTAATCCAAACCGGGCGTTATCAGATGCAAGGCCTTGCGCCCACCCAAAGTGACAACGTCACCCGTGTCAATAAAGTCTGTGTCCAGAGGGGGACTTGAACCCCCACGCCCCGCAAAGGGCACTAGCACCTCAAGCTAGCGCGTCTGCCATTCCGCCACCTGGACCGGCGCGAGACATACTGTACCGAAAGCTTTCCGTGCCCACTCGGGCAGCCGCCCTTCATTGAATAGCCGAATAATCGGGGCAATATCGGCATCCTATGGCTCACTGACCGTGGAACGTCCTACTGTGGTTGTAAACCCCGTTACAGTGAAGTCTTCGTTGCTAACCCTATGGGAGAGGCTCATGCTGTTCCGTCTGGCTACTGCGCTTGCAGCGTTGCTGTTCGTTGCGACGCCGGTTGCGGTGGCCTACTCGGGCGCCTCGGAGGCCGCCTCGGGCTCGGCGCTCACCAGCGTCCAGGCGTCCGGCGCAGGCCTGGAGAAGCCGTTCGACGCCTCCGTGACCGCCACCCAGACGGCCCCTGCGCCCCTATCCCCGGGCAGCGCCGACGGCTCGGCGGTGGCCCGCAGGGCGGCGGTCCTGACGCTCCCTAACGCCATGGCCGCGCTAGGCGACTCGATCACCCGAGGCTTCAACGCATGCGGTTTCTACGTCGACTGCGTACAGCGTTCCTGGTCCACCGGCACCGGTACCGAGGTCGGCAGCCACTACCTCGGGATTCTGTCCCAGAACCCTGCTATCGACGACAAGAATTTCAACGATGCCAAGACCGGCGCCGTCGCCGCGGACATGGTCGGACAGGCGCAACAGGCGGTTACCCAGAAGGTCGAATACGTGACGCTGCTGGTCGGCGCCAACGACGCCTGCCGTCCCACGGAAGGAAAGATGACCTCGGTGGCGGAATACCGGAAACAGGTGGCCGCCGCGCTGAAGGTCATCAAGTCCGGCCTGCCCAATGCCAAGGTTTTCATCGCCAGCATCCCGAACGTAAAGAAAGTGTGGGAAACCAGCAGCGGCAACTTCCTGGCCCGAGCCGCCTGGAAACTGGGCCATATCTGCCAGAGCCTGCTCGCCAACCCCACATCGCATTCGGCCGCGGACAATCAACGTCGGGATCGGGTGATGCAGCGAGTAGCCGGCTACAACTCGCAGCTTAGCCGGCTCTGCTCCGGCTACGGCACCAACTGCAAGTTCGACGGTGGCGCCGTCTACAACTTCAACTTCGGCTCGGAGCTGCTCAGCAACTTCGACTTCTTCCATCCCAACGGAGACGGGCAGCGGGTGCTGGCCCAGATAACTCGCCAGGCGGGCTTCCAGTGGCAGTCGGCCGGCAACCCGGTGCTGCCGTGACCGACCGGGCCGTCACGGTGGCCGACGAGGTCGTTCAGCTTGCCGCCGAGTTGATCCGGATAGACACCACCAACACAGGTGACACAGCCACCGGCGCGGGGGAGCGGCTCGCCGCCGAGTATGTGGCGGAGAAGCTGTCCGATGTCGGCATTGCTTCCCAGCTCATCGAGAGCGAGCCGGGCCGTACCAGCCTCGTCGCACGTATCCCCGGACGGGACCGGAACCGTGGCGGTCTCGTGATGCACGGTCATCTCGACGTGGTACCGGCCGTGGCCGCCGACTGGCAGGTGGATCCGTTCGCGGGGGAGATTCGCGACGGCTACCTGTGGGGTCGCGGCGCCGTGGACATGAAAAACATGGATGCCATGATCCTGGCTGTGGTCCGACAGTGGGCACGTGAGGGTCGGATTCCACCGCGGGACATCGTGTTGGCATTCTTCGCCGACGAGGAGGCGGGCGGCAAGCTCGGCGCGAAATATGTGGTCGGCCGACACCCGGAACTCTTCGACGGCTGCACCGAGGCCGTCGGCGAGGTCGGCGGTTTCTCCATCACCCTCGCCGAGGGGCGCCGGATATACCCGATCATGACCGGCGAAAAAGGCCTGGCCTGGACCCGACTGACCGCCCGCGGCCGGGCCGGGCACGGCTCCATGGTCCATCCCGACAACGCCGTCACCGCACTCGCGGAGACGGTGGCTCGCATCGGGCGTCACGAGTTCGCCGTCCGGCTCGGCCCCACCGTTGCTGCGTTTCTGCGCCAGGCCGCGACAGCGCTCGGTGTTCCCTTTGACGAAGCCGACCCGGCGGGGATTGTGGCGAAGCTCGGCTCGGCGTCCCGGCTGATAGGAGCCACGCTATGCCACACCGCCAACCCCACCATGCTCGAGGCCGGATACAAGACCAACGTCGTCCCGGGACGGGCGCAGGCCGTGATCGACTGTCGAGTCCTGCCCGGTGCGGAAAAAGAGTTTGAGGCGGAGCTCGATGCCTTGCTGGGGCCGGATGTGTCGCGGGAGTGGCTCGTCTACAGCCCTCCGCTGGAGATCGAGCCCTACCAGCCGCTCATGAACCTCATGGTCAACTGCCTCACCGAGGCCGACCCGGGCGCCACGGTGGCCCCGTACCTGCTCTCCGGCGGTACCGACGCCAAGTCGCTGGCTCAGCTCGGCATCTCCTGCTACGGCTTCGCGCCGCTACAGTTACCGGCGGATTTGGACTTCACCGCGTTGTTCCATGGTGTGGATGAACGCGTGAGTTTGCAGGCGCTACGCTTCGGTGTTGGCGTGCTCGATACATTTCTTGCTCGCTGCTAGATTCTAACGCTGCGGCCGAGCAATAGTGCCCGTTGGGCATGGCGCTTACCCGACCTAGCTGGTAGTTGTTATGCAGTCCTAATCGAAGCTCACCTGCGGAGGCCGGCAATGCCGACGGATGCCGAGATTGACATCGCACTGGATGCGGTGATTCGAGCGGCTCGACATCATCGTGCGGTACTGAAATCTCAGGGCGCCACCGACGAGGAGATCTGGGTCGCCTATATCACGCTGAATAACGCCAGCGTGCACTACGACGACCTGGTCAACCAAACCTATGACGAGGTCACGCCGTGGGACTGCGAGTACATCGACCCCGACGAGGCGGTTCAAACCGGCTCGCCCGCCCTCGGGCGCTCCGGCGTCGCCTCGCACACCGTCATGGCTCCCCTGCTAACCGACGACGATGTGGCGGTGGCGCCCAACCAGTCCGCGTCGGCCCGCCGCGCCGGACTGCTGCCGCGCAGCCAGCCCGCCCACCGCGAAGACGGTGACCTGCTGCTGAGCGTCCGACAGCGCCGCGACTACGTCATCGTTGACGCCGACGCCGTGCTCGAGGCGGCCCGGGCTGCCAAACTCCGCGCGGACGAAGCCGTCGAGGAGTCGTCGGACATTAGAGGTCTCGGGGAGGCTATCTACGCCCTCATCGAGGCCGGTGACGGCACGCTCGCGGCGCTCGACGACGTCGCCGAGATCGAACCCGCCAACGGCGTGGTGCTTATCAACCAGACCCACACGCCGGTGCCGCTGGCCGAGCTCGACGATGACCCGGAGCGCGCCTTCCAGCTCAGTTCCGCAGACCGGCTGCTGTATCGGCTTGACGAGGTCATGGCAGACGATGCCGAAGCGCGGTAACCGCCCCGGGATACTACATTCCTATAACGCTCGAGGCTTCGGCGACGTGCGGCTTCGCTGGCGTTAACCGCCCGTGGAGACGTCGTCCAACGCTGACTGAATCTCCTCCGGCAGTGACAGCTCCTCGCTCTGCAACGTGGCCTTGAGCTGCGACGCGTTTCGCGCGCCGACTATGGGCGCCGTGACGCCGGGTCGGTCGCGGATCCAGATAAGGGCGACAACCGCCGGGGACACCCCGAGCCCGTCGGCGGCGGTAGCGACGGCCTCCACGATTCCCGCGCACCGGTCGTTGAGATAGCGCGCGACGAACGGCTGTAACTGCCCGGACGCGCCGCGCGACCCGGGAGGGGCACCGTCCCGATATTTGCCGGTCAGAACCCCCCGGCCCAGCGGCGACCAGGGAAATAACCCCACGCCGGCGTGCCTCACGGCCGGCAGTAACTCCTGCTCCACCGACCTGTCGAGCAGTGAATACTCAGCCTGCGCCGCCACGATCGGGTAGGTGCCGATGCAGCGCTGCTGAGTGGCAGTCGCGGCCAGCTGCCACGCGCTGAAGTTGGAGACGCCCACGTACCGTACCCTGCCGCTGGTGATTGCGATGTCCACCGCGGACAACGTCTCGGCGAGCGGCGTTTGATCGTCCCAGGCGTGCAGCTGCCACAGATCGATGTAGTCCGTGCCGAGCCGTTTCAGCGAAGCGTCCAGCGCGCGCAGCAGGTGGCCCCTTGAGGCGTTCCGTCGCCGCGGTGAACTCGGGTCGATGCCCGCCTTGGTCGCCAACACGACTGACTCGCGCGGCACCACCGCGGTGCGGTGGGACCCGATCATGCTGCCCAGCAGGGCCTCGCTGGCGCCGTCGGTGTAGACGTCGGCCGTGTCGATCAGATTGCCGCCGGCCTCGGTAAACATGACCAGTTGCGCCGCGGCATCCTCGGCGTCATTGTCGGCGCCCCATGTCATTGTGCCGATGCCTAACCGGGAGACACTGAGGCCACTGTTTCCTGCTGTGCGCCGCACCATGCTCATATTCGCCGACCGTACCCTGCCTCGCTCGTCGACGCGAAGGCGCAGCCCCAGTGTCGGCGCGCCTTCCAGCGCGGGAAGCGACCGACGCGTCCGGCCGGCTTAGCAGTGTGGCGGATGCTCTAGGCTGTGGGCGTTCCTCGGCGCCGCATGGTGCGCCCGTTACTAATCAGAACGAAAGTAGCCTGACTGGTACAGTCTCGTGGCCTGCAAATAGGCTACTTTCGCGCTGACTTAGTAACGTTTGGTTCAGTATTACCCACCGCAGCGCGTCTGCGTGGATCCGGAGACTTGTTCGTGAATATTGTCGATGCCGTCATCTTGGGTGTCGTTGAGGGGCTCACGGAGTTCCTGCCCGTGTCCTCCACCGGTCATCTGACTATCGCCGAGAAACTGCTCGGCTTGAAGGTCAACGACCAGTCGGTCACGGCGTTCACCGCGATCATTCAGATGGGCGCTATCGTCGCGGTAGTGGTCTATTTCTGGCGCGATATTTCCCGCCTGGTGGCGGTCTGGTGCCGTGGCCTGTTCAACAAGTCGGTGCGCCACACCTTCGACTATCGCTTCAGCTGGTATGTCATCGCCGGTTCTGTGCCGATCGGCGTCGTCGGGCTCGCCGCCAAGAGCCTCATTTCCGGGCCGCTGCGCAGCCTGTGGGTGGTGGCGGGGGCGCTGGTGCTGTGGAGTGCCGTCATGATTTTTGCGGAGCGGGTGGCTCCACAGCAGCGGACTGAACGCGAGATGACCTTCGGTGACGTCATGTTCGTTGGGGTGGCGCAGTGCATCGCCCTAGTGCCCGGGGTCTCCCGTTCCGGTGCCACTATCAGCGCCGGCCTGCTGCGGGATTTCGACCGGGTGAGCGCCACCCGGTTGTCGTTCTTTTTGTCGATACCGGCGCTGACCGCGGCCGGCGCGCTGGAGGCGGTCAGCGAGTCCGACGCGATCAGCTCGGGTGTCGGCTGGACGCCGACCCTTGTGGGCATAGTCGTCAGCTTCATCGTCGGTTACGCCTCGATCGCCTGGCTACTGAAGTTCGTTTCGCACCACAGCATCGGCAAGTTCTCCTGGTATCGGATCCCTGCGGGCCTGCTGCTCGCCGGCCTGCTGGCGGCCGGCGTAATGTCTGCCACGTGACCACCCTGCTCCTTCTCCGCCACGGCAGAACTCAGTACAACGCCGGTCAGGCCCTAGCCGGCTGGACGCCGGGCGTGGGCTTGGACGACACCGGCAGATCCCAGGCCGTGGCGTTCGCGCGGCGGCTGGGGGAGACTCCGCTGGCGGCAGTGGTTACTAGCCCGTTGCAGCGTTGCACGGAGACGGTGACCGCGCTGCAGGAGGAGAAGGTCTCGGCGCCGGACCCGGTAACCGACGATCGGTTCGGCGAGTGCCGGTACGGGGAGTGGACCGGTCGCAATCTTGCCGAACTACGATCCGACCCCGCCTGGCAGACCGTGCAGTACTATCCGTCGGCGGCGGTATTTCCAAAGGGCGAGGGCCTGGCCGACGTACAGCAGCGGGCCACGGCGGCAGTGCGAGAATGGCGCTCGTGGATACAGCGGGAGCACGGCGACGACGCCGTGTGGCTGGTCTGCAGCCATGAGGACGTCATCAAAACCATCGTGGCGGACGTATTAGGCCTGCACCTGGACCTGTTCCAGCGGATCACGGTCGCCAACGCCTCGGTCACCGTAGTCCGATTCACGGCCGACCGGCCGTATCTGCTGCGGCTCAACGACACTGGATCACCCTCGCTCGGACTCGGTTCGGCATCCACAGAGCGCCCTTCGCATCCACGGTAGCCCGCGCCGCGTAGTTGCATGTGCCCACGATGGGCTACTTTCGAAGTGGTTAGCGCTAACAACTTAGTAAGGTCAAGGTATGTCTCGTCAGGTATTCGCGTTTGAGCGGCCAACCCGGTTCATCGTCGGGACCGTCGGCCAGCCCGGCGAACGCGAGTTCTACCTTCAGGCGGTTGAGCAGCAGCGGGTCGTCAGCGTCGGATTGGAGAAAGTTCAGGTGGCCTTGCTGGCCCAACGGCTCGGTGAGCTACTGGACGAGGCCGGCAAGCGGCTGGGCGCCGATATTCCGGCGGATGTCACTGACCTGGTCGACACCGATCCAATGGTTAGCCCGGTGGACGCCGAGTTCCGGGTGGGAACGCTCGGTCTGGTATGGGATAGCGCGAATCAGGCAGTGGTTGTCGAAGCCCTGGCGGTCGACGAGGAGGAGGTTCCGGAGGAGGAGCGAGATCTGCTCCGGGTTCACCTGACGCCGGCGCAGGCCAAGGCATTCATTCAGCGCGCGGCCCAGGTCGTCATGGCCGGCCGCCCGCCGTGCCCGCTGTGCGGCCAGCCCCTGGAACCGGACGGCCACATCTGTCCGCGACGCAACGGGTATCGCCCGCGCGGACGATGAGCCCCGGCGACCGCTCACAGGCCCAAACCGAACGAACCCTCTCCACCGGAACGCTTGAGCTGCGGGCCCAGATACAGACCGGCAACAACGCCGTGTTCGTGGCGGACGTGGTGCCCGAGGGTGGGGGTGATACCCCTGCCGAACCGTCGCTTCGCTGTGTCTACAAGCCGATTACTGGAGAGCGGCCGCTATGGGATTTTCCGGGTCGGCGGCTGGCCCCGCGCGAAGTGGCCGCCTATCTGGTGGACCGGGCCGCGGGGTGGGATCACGTACCACCTACTGTGTTGCGCGAGGGGCCGCTCGGCCCCGGCTCCTGCCAGCTGTGGATTCCACACCTCGAGGAGCCGCAGTCGCTGTTCGATGTGTTCGCCGTCGATGACGTGCCGGCGGGGTGGAAGGTCGTCGCCACCGGGCTTGCCGCGGACGAGGAAGAGGAGCCCCAGCGGGAGGTGGCAGTGGCTCACCCGGACGACAAGCGCCTCGCCCGCATCGCGGTACTCGACGCGGTGCTCAACAACTCTGACCGCAAGGCCGGCCATCTGCTGCCCGAGGGCGATCGGCTGCGAGCCATCGACCATGGGGTGTCGTTCCACTCCGACCCCAAGCTGCGGACGGTGCTGTGGGGTTGGGCGGGCGACCCGCTGCCGGACGAACTGATAGCGGCACTCCGGCGCATTGATACGGCGCTGGCGGGGGAGTTAACCGAGGAGCTCGGCCAATACCTGGACGACGAGGAGATCGCCGCCGTCCGCGGCCGGATCGAGGTACTCCTGCGACTGCGGGCTTTTCCGCTTCCCGCGTCGGGCTGGCCGGCGCTGCCATATCCGCTGTTTTAACGCGGTTGGGCACTCGGGCCCAGGCCGGCCGAAATCATCTTGTCGACTGCGCTGACCTAACTATGTGCATGCCAATCCACTGTGATTAATTCGAGATTGCCCCAAACCGCTCCGGGGTTTGGGGTTTCCTAGTTAGCCTGTAGGAATGGATTCGTGGCCCGAGCCGTTCGTTCCTTCGCTTCCAGCGTCGCCCAATAGGCGGCAGCTGCGGCTGTACGATTCGGCCTCTCGGGGACTGACGACCGTCGGCCCCGCGGCCCCCGGCGTCGCACGGATGTACGTGTGCGGCATCACCCCGTACGACGCCGCGCATCTCGGGCACATCGCCACCTATCTGACCTTCGACCTGGTGCAGCGCTACTGGTTGGACGCGGGTCACGACGTGCATTACGTGCAAAATGTCACCGACATCGACGACCCGCTGCTGAAGCGGGCCGAGCGCGACGGCGAGGACTGGGCCACGCTGGCACACCGCGAGACCCGTCGCTTCGCCGCGGACATGGTGGCGCTGTCGATTATCCCACCGCGCGAATACACCGGCGTAGTCGAAGCGATGCCCGAGATCGTGGAGATGGTCGACAAGCTGTTGGCCGTCGGTGCCGCCTACCGGCTCGGTGACGGCACCGGTGACATCTACTTCGATCTCTCCTCTGCGCCCAACTTCGGTTACGAGTCCGGGCTGGACGACGCCGAGATGCTGGCCCTGTTTGCCGAGCGCGGCGGCGACCCGGACCGCACCGGTAAACACAACCGGCTCGACCCGTTGTTATGGCGGGGCGCCCGGGACGGCGAGCCGTCGTGGCCGTCGCCGATGGGACTGGGGCGCCCCGGCTGGCACATCGAATGTTCCGTGATCGCGGGCAACCGCCTCGGTGCGGAAATCGACGTGCAGGGTGGGGGAGAGGACCTGCTGTTCCCGCATCACGAGATGTCAGCCGCCCACGCCGAGGTCGCCACCGGCGATCAACCGTTTGCCCGCAGCTATGTCCACGTCGGACTGGTCGGGTGGGGGGGCGAGAAGATGTCGAAGAGCAAGGGCAATCTGGTCTTCGCCTCCAGGCTCATCGAGCAGGGCAGCGACCCGACCGCGATCCGGCTGGCGCTGCTGTCCGACCACTACCGTGGATATCGGGAGTGGGAGAACTCCAAGCTGACGCTGGCCGAACAAAGGCTCGGCCGCTGGCGGGAGGCCATCGCCTCACCCGGGGCAGCCTACGTCGACACCGCTCCGCTACTGGCCGAGCTCCGGTCCAGACTTGCCGACAACCTAGACACCCCGGGCGCGCTGCGGGCCGTGGACCTGTGGGCCGACGCGGTCATGGTGGCATCGGCCGCGGGCAGTGACCGGGCCGGCGTATCTGCCGCGGACGTCGTCGAGGCCCTGCTCGGCGTGCGGTAGTGGGGTTTCTAATGTCCGTTCCGCGCCGACCTACATTGAGCTTTGCTCTGTGGTTTTGGCGGTGTTTGGGTTGATTTCCTCCACGGCTCCGCCGGAATGACACCGGGCAGCGTTTGTCTTCGATCCTGTGGTGACGGTGGTGGGAGCTGCCCTAGCGGCCTTCGACGCCGACCGGATTCTCCCGGTTTACCGCAGAGCTCCTCCACCGATATACCGGCTTGTTTGATGATGGCTTCTAGAGTGCCGTTAGCGATGTCTTTCCCGCCATGCATGGGAACTACGGTCGTGCGTCCTGTCTCCAGGTTTCGATAGAAAGCGTGACTTCCCTTGTTCCGGATGTGCTCGAACCCCAGACTTTTGAGCGCCCTTACGACATCACTGGCCGCCATGCTCCGAAGCTTCTTAGGCATCAGCCGCGCTCTACTCGTATGGTGAAGTTGACGCTTGCGGTCACGTAGAGTTCTGGGAACTGTGTCATCTCGCTGAACCACAACTCGAGGGCTTCAGCGATCATGCGTAACGCTTCGTCGACGGTACTCCCGAAACTGGAGACGTGGTTCTCGTTACATACGGCGACGTACCGATCGTCTTCCTGGGTGATCGTGACCGTAACGTGTGCCGAATCAAGCATTTGCGTCCCCAATGGCGGTCATTTCGTCGTGTCACCTTATCCGGATATCAACCCGGCCGTTGGATCCTTGACAGCCGATACAACTTTCTTATTCACAATGATCCTTCTCAACTAGGCACAACACCTCTAGCCTGCCCGATATCATGGCCGTACTGGCACCGCCCGTGTGGAAACCGGTCTACCTGACCGTCAGACCGCGTCACCCAGCAAGGTTGGCACCCGAGGAACCGGGCTGCTTGCCCCCGCTTGCGCTTCGGGCCACCGCCAGCATAGGGTTTCGGCTTCTTTGCCGGCGGCGTCTTACCCGGATCGTCGTCCTTGGATGGCGGCATCGACGACCATGCCGATCACCATAGCGACGACCCGACGCCAACCGGCGGCCCTGCCGCAGCCGCGGACCAACGCATTAACCAACGCCCAAACGGCTGAATATTTACCAATCTTCGACCTGTTAAATTTACGTCAGTGGCCCGGAGGGTAGCCGGCACTGTTCGGCTGCCGACGAAGCGTTCGCATCTTCGACAACGGCCACAGACGCCTTGGGGGCATGATGAAGCACGAGGCACTACCGGCCGCCAAGCTGGCCGATAGTGCCATAGGTGTGGCCCTGCTCGCCGGCACGGCAAAACGTGATTATGCAGCTGTCCCGGCCCGGCGTGGGCTATGGGGTGATGGAGAGCAGGGTCGACAGCGGCAATCTTTTCAAACATCCCATAAAGCGGACCCGGACGACATTCACGTATCTTGCGGTCGTCATGATGGGCAACGAGTCCGAGCGCGCCCACTATCGCAGGGGCGTAAACAGGTCGCATTCGAGGGTGTGCTCGACGGAGAATAGCCCGGTCTCCTACGACGCCTTCGATCCCGACCTGCAACTATGGGTCGCGGCATGCCTTTACCAAGGGTTTCGGGACACCTACCGGCTGTTCGGGCCGCCGGCGGACCCTGCGACCTGGGAGCGGCTCTACCAAGAGTCCGCCTCCATTGGCAGCCGCCCTGTGATCTAACCGATTGTCAGTCGCTAGTTATAGTGTGCGCCGCACGACTCCGAGAACTTACCAGCGGACTTGCCGCAGCGTAGGACGGCTAGACGGCCTGCTCCAGCATGTTCTTTTCCGGCCGGAGTCCGATCGCCGTCGGGTAGTTGTTGGTCATGCAGGCGTCACAGAAGCCGGTGTCGGGCAGCTCTATAGCATCCCGAAGGTCCTGGACCGACAAGTAGGCGAGCGTGTCGACGCCCAGAATTTCCCGAATCTCGTCGGTCGTGTGCTTGGCCGCGATGAGTTCCTTGCGGCTGCCTATGTCTATGCCATAGAAACACGGCCACTGCACCTGGGGAAGCACCACGCGCAGATGCACCTCGGTGGCGCCCGCCTCCCGCAGCATCTTGGCGAGAAAACGAGTGGTGGTACCGCGGACGACGGAGTCCTCCACGACGACGAGGCGTTTACCGCGCACCTGGTCTCGAAGGACGTTCAGCTTGCGTCGGACGTTTCGCTCGCGCGCGTCCTGATTCGGCGCGATGAACGTCCTGCCGATGTAACGGTTCTTTACCAGCCCGTTTCCGTAGGGAATTCCGCTGGCTTTGGCGTAGCCTTCGGCGGCCGGAATGCCGGACTCCGGTACGCCCATGACCATGTCGGCCTCGACGGGCACCTTGAGTGCCAACTTCGCACCCATCCGCATTCGGGCGCCGTGGACCTCGCGGCCGTGGAGGTAACTGTCCGGCCTGGACATGTAGACGAATTCGAAGATGCAGAGCTTTGGATCGATGCGCTCCGGCTGAAACGGGTGCAGCGATCGGGGCGGGCCGCCCGGGCTGATGACGATCATTTCCCCGGGCACGATCTCCCGGATGAACCGGGCGCCGATGGTGTCCAGGGCCGCGGTTTCCGAGGCCAGTACCCAACCGTCGGAGTAACGACCCAGACACAGCGGTCGGAAGCCGTTCGGATCGCGCACGCCGATCAGGGCCTCTCGATCCATCAGGACCAGGGAAAACGCGCCCTCGAGCTTGGGCAGCACCTGCAGTAGGGCGCTTTCCAGGCTCGGCGACTCGGCCGCGTCGTTTATCAGCTCCCTAGCCAGCAGCTCCGAGATGAGGTCGCTGTCGTTGGACGCGCCGTGGGATGAGGCGCCCACCTCCGCGGCCAGTTCCATGGTGTTCGTCAGATTGCCGTTGTGTGCCTGCGCGAAATCGGCGCCGGGGACCGAGCGGAAGCTGGGCTGGGCATTTTCCCAAACACTGCTCCCGGTAGTCGAGTATCTCGTGTGCCCGATTCCCAGATCTCCCTCGAGGCAACCGATGGTCCGCTGGTCGAGCACGTCGGTCACTAGGCCCATGTCCTTGACCACCGTGATGGTGGAGCCATCCTTCACCGCCAAACCGGCCGATTCCTGACCGCGGTGCTGCAGCGCGTGCAGTCCGTCCGTGATGAGCGGTGCCGCGGCCCGGCCCGGGGCGTAAACTCCTATGACCCCGCATGCTTCCTTGGGCTGATCGCCGTCGTCACTCTCGAGGGCGGTATTACCGAGGCCTGGTGATGCCGGTGCTCCCGATGCATGCTCCATGCGGTCAAGCTTAACGTTACGGTGACCGCCCGACGTGAGGTCCCGGGAAAGACCGGCCGTTCAACGAAGTGTTATTTTTCATAGCCTGTTCGACTTGGGAGTAGACCAGCCTGTTGTTGGCATCTAGACATCGGTTTGTCGTAGCTCGGCGCCACTATTGCGACATGTTCTCGTCACCCTGGGGCCACGGCCAGGCCGGGGCGTCCGTGCAGCCACCGGCGGCCGCGACGGCGGCGGCAATCGTCCCGCGGTCCGCCGTCACCGCCAGCAGGCTGCGCAGCAATATCCGCGCCTTCAGCGGATCCAGCAGCCCGGCACTGATCAATCCGCGGGACAACAGATCCTGCTCCGAGCCGGGATAGCCGTATGTTCTCGTCGTGACGGGACCTGCGCCGGCCCGGGTCGTAAGCAGCACCGGGATCCGTTGCGCGATCTCGCCCAGCGGCTCCGCGAGGGCCGCCGGCACGTGCCCCGCGCCGAACCCGGCAATCACGAGCCCGTCGACGCTACCGTCGACGGCGCCCAGGAGATGCCCGTCGTCCCCCAGCGTCATGGTAAGGAGACAGACCCGGGGGCCGGACCCGATTGCGGGCAACGAAATCGTCATCCGTTGGGCCGGTGGCCCGGCGAAACGCGGCACCCCCTCGACCACATGCCCGACCGGCCCGCGGCCAGGCGAACCAAACGCGGCGGGGCTGGTGCTGTGCGTTTTACGGACCCGACTCGCAGCGTGAAGTTCATCCGCCATGCAGACAAGCACGCCCCGGCCCCATGCCGCCGGATCGGCGGCCGTCGCGATGGCGGCCAACAGGTTTGCCGGCCCGTCGGCGCCGGCCGCCGCGGGGCTGCGCATCGCCCCGGTCATAACGACCGGCTGCTCCCCGGCATGCCGCAGATCGAGCGCATACGACGTCTCCTCTAGGGTGTCGGTGCCCTGGGCGACGACGACACCGGCGAAGCCGTCGCTCAGCCGCTTCTTTATGGCCTCCGATAGCTCGCGTAGGTCGTTGGAACTCAGGCTGGCACTTGGAATGTTGCGCAACTCGGTGGCCTCAATGGCTATGCCCAGCCGGGATAGGCCCGGCACGGCCTCCAGCAGCTCGCCGGGTGAGACCGCGGGTACCAGCCCACCATCCGAGCTCGGCAACATGGCGATGGTGCCGCCCATAGTTATCAGCGCTATCCGACACGCGTCGATCGGGCCAGACGGCATGTTCCTATTCAGGCTGAGCTCCGGGCCGACGCAGGAACTTCTCGAACTCCCTTGCCAGCTCCTCGCCGCTGGCCGGCATTAGCCGGGGTGCCCCCTCGCGTTGCTCCAGCGTGCTGATGTACTCCATCATCTCGCTGTCGTCGCTGGCAGCCTCGTTGACCGTGGCCTCCCACTCGGCGGCGTCCTCGGGCAGCTCGCCGACGGGAATCCGGATATCAAGGATGTCCTCGAGCCGATTCAGCAGCGCCAACGTTGCCTTGGGGCAGGGCGGTTGATTGATGTAGTGGGGGATCTGCGCCCACAGTGACAGCGCCGGGACGTCCGCCCGAGAAAAGGCCGACTGCAGCACGCCCACGATTCCCGTGGGACCCTCGTAATGTGAGGGCTCCAGCTCGTAGCGCTTCAGGGTCGCCTCGTCGCTCGCCGATCCGATGATCGGCACCGGCCGGGTGTGCGGCGTGTCCGACAGCAGCGCACCGAGGATCACCGTCCGCTCCACGCCCAGGCCGTCGCACAGCCCGAGCAACTCGTCACAGAAGGGCCGCCACCGCATATTCGGCTCGATGCCCTGGATGAGCACGATGTCGCGATCCGCCCCGGGCGGGGAACAGTACGACACCTGCGTGGTGGACCATTCGATCGACGTCTGGTGGCCGTCGCCGTCCAGCGTGAGGGTGGGCCGATTAACCTGAAAGTCGTAGTATTCGTCCGGATCCAGCGCCGCTATGGGCCCCGGCTCCCACTGCTCGGCCAGGTGGGTGAGCACGCCGCTGGCGGCTTCGCCCGCGTCGTTCCATCCCGCGAAGGCGGCCACCGCGATGGGGGACCGAAGGGTCGGTAGTTCTGTAGTGGCACCGTGCTGTCTCACAACACCTAGCCTACGGGGCACCTATGTCACGCCAGTAACCTTGGGGGATGGATCCCCTTCTCTCTGGTTATACGGCCTCTGGTTACATGGCCGGTAGCGCGGCTCGTGACGCCGACGACGCACCGTCGACGCCCTCGTCATTTCTACAGGCGCTCTCGAGCCGGGTGTTGGTGGCGGACGGGGCCATGGGAACCATGTTGCAGAGCCGCAACCTCGAGCTGGACGATTTCGACGGCTTGGAGGGCTGCAACGAGATCCTTAACGCCACCCGTCCAGATGTAGTGAGCTGGATCCATGAGTCCTATCTGGACGCCGGTTCCGATGTTATCGAAACCAACACATTCGGAACGAATTACGCCAATTTCGCCGAATATGACATCACCGACCGCATCACCGAGCTGGCCCGCAGCGGCGCCGAACTAGCCAGAGCCGCTGCCGACCAGTTCATCACGCCCAACCGGCCCCGCTGGGTGTTGGGTTCGATCGGACCCGGCACCAAGCTGCCCACGCTCGGGCACGCCCCATTCCAGACGCTGCGCGACGCCTACCGCGACCAGGTCACCGGCATGCTCGAGGGCGGTATCGACGCAGTCATCGTCGAGACCTGCCAGGACCTGCTGCAGGCCAAGTCCGCCATCATCGGTGCCCGCCGGGCCATGACGCGGTACGGCCGAACCGTTCCGGTGTTGTGCCTGGTCACGGTCGAGACCACGGGGACGATGCTGCTGGGCAGCGAGATCGGCGCCGCGCTCACGGCACTGGAGCCGCTCGGCATCGACGCGATCGGGTTGAACTGTGCCACCGGCCCCGCGGAGATGAGCGAACACCTGCGGTATCTCTCGCAGCACGCCCGGATTCCGCTGGCTGTGATGCCCAATGCTGGGCTGCCGCAGATCGGCCGGGACGGTGCGGTCTATCCGCTGACCCCGTCGGAACTCGCGGCCGCGTTGCGGCGGTTCGCCGTCGAATACGGTGCCGGTCTAGTGGGCGGCTGTTGCGGTACCACGCCGGAGCATATTCGGGCGGTGCGGGACGTCGTTGCCGGGCTGGAGCGGCCGGCGCGCACTCCGCAACCCGAGCCGGCCGTCGCCTCGCTATATCAGTCGGTGCCGTTGCGGCAGGACGCCAGCGTGCTGATGATCGGCGAGCGCACCAATGCCAACGGATCGAAGGCCTTCCGCGAGGCGATGCTCGCCGGCGACTCGGAGGCGTGCGTCCAGATCGCCCGGCAGCAGGCCCGCGACGGCTCCCACCTGCTCGACCTCTGCGTCGACTACGTGGGTCGGGACGGCGCCGCCGACATGGCGGACCTGGCGGGGCGATTCGCCACCGCGTCCACGCTGCCGGTCATGCTCGACTCCACCGAGCCCGTCGTGATCGAGGCGGGCCTGACCCGCCTCGGCGGTCGATGCATCGTCAACTCGGTCAACTATGAGGACGGCGACGGGCCGGATTCGCGGTTCGCCCGGCTGATGCCGCTGATCGTCGAGCATGGCGCCGCGGTCGTGGCGCTCACCATCGACGAGGAGGGGCAGGCCCGCACCGCCGAATGGAAGGTGCGGGTGGCGGAGCGTCTCATCGCAGACCTCACACAAAACTGGGGCATGGCGCTGCCGGACATCGTCGTCGACACGCTGACGTTCCCGATCGCCACCGGCCAGGAGGAGACCCGCCGGGACGCACTGGAGACCATTGAGGCCATCCGCGAGCTGAAGGTTCGCTATCCGGAGATAGGCACAACGCTCGGGGTCTCCAACGTCTCCTTCGGACTGAACCCGGCGGCCCGGCAGGCGCTTAACTCGGTTTTCCTGCACGAATGTCAGCAGGCGGGTCTTAGCTCGGCGATCGTGCACGCCAGCAAGATCCTGCCGATGAACCGCATCGACCCCAAGCAGCGCGAGGTGGCGCTGGACATGATCTACGATCGCCGGCGCCCCGACGATCACCCCGACGGCGGCTACGACCCGCTGTCGGTATTTCTCCGACTGTTCGAGGGCGCCACCGCGCAGTCGAGCTCGGAAACCCGAGCCGCGGAACTCGCGGCGCTGCCGCTGGACGAGCGACTCCAGCGCCGCATCGTCGACGGTGAACGCCAGGGGCTGGCCGAGGATCTCGCGGCCGCGTTGGTGGAGCGGCCGGCGATGCGGATCATCAACGAGACGCTGCTCGCCGGCATGAAGACGGTGGGCGAGCTGTTCGGCTCCGGCCAGATGCAGCTGCCGTTCGTGCTGCAATCGGCCGAGGTGATGAAGGCCGCCGTGGCCGAGTTGGAACCGCATCTAGAAAAAGCTGATGCATCTGACAAGGGCACGATCGTGCTGGCCACAGTCAAGGGCGACGTGCACGACATCGGCAAGAATCTGGTCGACATCATCCTGACCAATAACGGCTACACCGTGGTCAATCTCGGTATCAAGCAGCCCATCAATGCCATCCTCGACGCCGCCGACGAGCACGACGCCGACGTGATCGGCATGTCCGGGCTGCTGGTGAAGTCGACGGTGATCATGAAGGACAACCTGGAGGAGATGAACACCCGCGGGGTGTCCGGCCGGTGGCCGGTGCTGCTCGGCGGCGCCGCGCTGACCAGGGCATACGTGGAGACCGACCTCGCGGACCTCTACGCCGGTGAGGTCCGCTACGCACGGGATGCGTTCGAAGGGCTGCGACTTATGGATGCCGTGATGCTCGCCAAGCGGGGGAGCGGGGACCTCGAGACGACGAGCGGCGCGGAGACCGAAGCCGTCGCTCGTGCCAATGCGGAGGCCGCCCGAGCCCGGCGGGAGCGGCATGAGCGCTCCGCCCGCATCGCCAAGCAGCGCCTTGCCGCCGCCGGGCCCGAACCGGAACTCGACGACACCACCCGCTCGGATGTGGCACCGGATGCGCCAGTACCGACTCCGCCGTTTTGGGGTAGCCGGGTGGTACGAGGGATCGTACTGTCGGAGTATTCGGCCATGCTCGACGAGCGGGCCACCTTCCTGGGGCAGTGGGGACTGCGCGGCGCCCGCGGCGGGGACGGCCCGAGCTACGAGGAGTTGGTCGAGACCGAGGGCCGGCCGCGGCTGCGCTACTGGCTCGACCGATTGCTCGCCGATCAGGCGCTCGAGGCGGCGGTCTCCTACGGTTACTTCCCCTGCGTGTCGGAGGGCAATGACCTGGTCGTGCTCGGCGAGACCGACAATGATGCGCCCGGTCGAGCCCGTTTTAGGTTCCCCCGCCAGCGTCGGGATCGGCGGTTGTGCCTTGCTGATTTCTTCCGGTCGCGTGAGTCCGGCGGGACCGACGTGGTGGCGTTTCACATAGTGACGATGGGGCAGCGGATCAGTGAGTACACCGCCGAGCTGTTCGCCGCGCATCAGTACCGCGACTACCTGGAGGTGCACGGCCTGTCCGTGCAGCTCACCGAGGCACTGGCCGAGTATTGGCACGCCCGGGTGCGCGCCGAACTGGGACTCGCCGGAGACGATTCGAGCCAGCTCGACGAGATTTTCCAGCAGAGCTATCGGGGTTCCCGGTATTCGTTCGGCTATCCGGCCTGCCCGAACGTCGAGGACCAGGTTCCGCTGCTCGACCTCCTGGAGCCGGAGCGGATCGGGGTGAAGCTGTCGGAGGAGTACCAGTTGCATCCAGAGCAGTCCACGTCCGCGGTGATCGTTCACCATCCGGAGGCCAAGTATTTTGCGGCGAGGTAGGTACCCCCGAGTCCCGGAGGGCGGCAACTTCGCGGAAGTTTACTTGACGGCGTGTCGCCGCGGGTAGACTGGTGGATGATCTCGGGGTGGGTCGATCCGCGACCTCATCCGGTCCGCGATACACCTATTAGGCATGGCGTAGGCAACGTCGCTCGGGAGTACCCATGGCCGGTCGGCATACCCGCAAGGCCCAGCCCTCGTGGGCGCTTCGGGCAGCGCCGTCCCGTGTGAGGGACGGCCGGTCTCTGCCTTCGCTGCCCCATGGGGTAGGTGGCGGTATAAAGCTGGCGGCAGTCGTGGCAACCGCGTATCTCATGTCTTCTAGCGCGATGCAGCCCGCCTCCGCCGTGGTCGTCGACGCCCCCGGCTCGACCACCCTCATCGAATTCCGCGATGCGCACCAGGCACGAATTGTCGGTTGTGGCCTGGGAAAGCCGGGACGTCAAGCCCAGCGGGACATGGCCATCGCCGGCGTGGGCACGGATGGGCAGCTACAGCAGCCCCACGTGCTCGACGAGTTCGTCGTCGGTTCCAAGCTCGGACAGTGGGACTGCGCCTTGGGTCGGCTCGGTTCGCCGGGCTTGCCCGAGCTGGCCGGCGTGCACATCGATGAGCGCTTGCCCGATGGGACCGGGGGCCGTGCCGTGGTGCTTAACCCCTATACCGGCTCCGCCTTCGACGGCCGACCGCCGGTAACCCGTGTCGGCGGTAGCCACACCTCCGATCGAACCACATCGTTGGGGGCGCGAGCCGCATTGGTCCACAAGGTACAACCGAACGCGGTACAACCGAATAGTGGGCTATCCGGCAACCGGCGCCGCCCTGGCAGCCGGCCCGAGTAATCAATGAGGCGCCGGTTGTCCCCGCTGAGCGGCGTGCCGTCCTGCTCGAGGACGAGCGTCGGCTAGGATTCGTCCCCTTGTGGCTGACCGCGCGTGGCGTTTCGGGCTTTGCGTGCCGCGAGTTTCTCGTCGAACACACGGGCTTGGCGGTCCAGTTCGTCCAGGTGAATGCCCAACTCCTGCTGCGCGCGCACTCCGTCGGCGCCGAGACCACCCATGTCCATGGCCCTTAGGTAGCGCAGCATCGGCTGCATGACCTCGTCATGGTGAATGCGAAGGTTGTAGATCTCGCCGACGGCCATCTGGACCGCGGCGCGGTTGAAGCCGGGCATCCCGTAACCGGGCATACGGAACGTGGTGACCACGTCGCAGACGGCTTGCATGGCCGCGTCGGGCTCCAGTTCGAATGCCGCGGCCAGCACGTTGCGGTAGAACACCATGTGCAGGTTCTCGTCGACGGCGATCCGCGCCAGCATCCGCTCGCACACCGGATCCTGCGACCGCAGACCGGCGTTTCGGTGGGAGACCCGCGTCGCCAGCTCCTGCAACGCGACATAGGCAAGCTGATGCAGCATCGATTGCCGGTTGTCGGAGACGTAGCCCGTTGACACGTGCGCCATCCGCAGCCGCTCGAGCTCAGCCGGGTCGACGGCGCGGGAGGTGAGCAGATAGTCGTGGATCGCGATGCCGTGCCGGCCCTCCTCCGCGGTCCACCGATGCACCCATGTGCCCCATGCGCTGTCCCGGCTGAATGCCGTTGCGATCTCGTGGTGGTAGCTCGGCAGGTTGTCCTCGGTCAACAGATTGACTATGAGCGCCACGCGGCCCAAAGCGCTTACCTTCGACTGGTCGGGGTGCCACGCTTGTCCGTCGGGGAACAGCGCGGGGAAGTCGCGGCCCCGCGACCAGGGCACGTACTCGTGCGGCAGCCAATCCTTCGCCACCGTCAGGTGGCGGTTGACCTCATCGGCCACAACCTCTTCGAGTGCGTGCAGCAGCGGTTCAGTCATCATTTGACCTCCTGACCGTATGTGCGCAGCGGGCCTCGCTCACCGCGAGAGGACCAGCGGCTCGTCACGGCGTTCCAGGCCGATCCGATACAGCGTGGCCCCGCCCCGCCGAAAGGTGGTTTCGCAGGCCCTCAGATAGAGCCGGTAACGGCGCACCACCTCCGAACCGACCAGCGCCTGCGCCTGCTCGTGGGCCCGAGACAGGCGTGCATACCAGACGGCCAGCGTCCGTGCGTAGTCATCTGCGCAGCTGCGCAGCACTCGCACCGCGAAGTACGCATCGCAGGCCGCCGCGATCTCGGCGAGGCGGGGCAAAGTACCGCCGGGGAAGATGTCGCCGGTAATGAAGGAGCCCACAGGCCCGGCCTGCCCGGCGACACCGTCGTAGGCGATGGTCTGAAGCGACATCGATCCGCCCGGCCGCAATAGACCGTGACAGCGCTCGAAGTAGGACTCATAGGCGCCGACACGCTCGTCGCTGGGCGTACTGGCCGTGACGAAATGCTCGAAGGCTCCCACCGAGACGATGCCGTCATAGGACCTCGCGGGTCGATGCTTCTCCCAGCCTTCCAGCGCGACCTCGACACCCGGCCGAGTGCTGGCGGCGACGTGTTCGAACTGAGCGCGCGAGAGGGTGAGCCCGGTGGCCTCGGTGGCCCGGCCGGTGCCGACCGCATAGTCCAACAGACCGCCCCAGCCGCAGCCAACGTCGAGCAGCCGGAAACCATCCGCCGATGCGTTGCCCTCTGGCGCCTTGGCCAGATCGAGGTGGTGGGCGAACTTGGCCCGTTGTGCCCGTGCCAACGCGGCGCCCTCCGGCTCCTGTTGGCCAATGCCATCCCACAGCGCGGCCGAATAGGTCAAGGTCTCGTCGAGCCAGAGGGCGTAGAAATCGTTGCCGACGTCGTAGTGAAACTCGATGTCGTCGGCGCTGGTGGTGGCCATGCGTCTCCTCCACTACTTAGGTACAGAACCTGGTCAGCAGCCTACTCGTAGGAGATCGCTCGGAGCACGTTCACCCGCGAGGCGCGGAACGCCGGGATGATCGCGGCCAGGAACCCGGCCACTACGGCCAACAGTAGGAACATCACCATGCGGACCCATGGGAACGCGAGCACGTCGAAGCCCTGATCCTTGA
>DATATO010000065.1:0-4094 GCA_036268755.1 Mycobacteriales bacterium
CGAGGTGGTTCCCTTCATCTGGGCGAGACCCTCGTGCACGATGTCGGCCATGCGGGACAGGGTGCCGCCGCCGAGCCGGAGTGCGTGAGTACTCATGCGTTCCAGCTGGTCACCGGGAGCGTCGATGATTCCCTTACTCACGGCGTCGGGAACCTTGTCCAGGATGAGCAGGTCACGGAGCCGTTCGAGCAGGTCCGTGGCGAACCGCCGCGGATCGTGACCGGCCTGCATCACCTGGTCGATCGTGGCGAACAGCGCGGCGCCGTCGACGGCCGCGAGGGCGTCACAGGCCTGATCCAATAGGGCGCTATCGGTAACGCCGAGGAGGGCGACCGCACGTGCGTAGCTGATCCCGTTCGCGTCGGCCCCTGAGGCGAGCTGATCTAGCAGCGACAACGAGTCCCGAACCGACCCACCACCGGCACGAACTACCAGCGAGATAACCCCCTCCTGGACGGCGACACCTTCGCGCTCACAAATCTGCTCGAGATGGGTGCGCAACGTGGGGGGCGGCACGAGTCGGAAGGGGTAGTGATGAGTGCGCGATTTGATGGTGGGAAGCACCTTGTCGGGCTCGGTGGTGGCGAACACGAAGGTCACGAAATCAGGCGGCTCCTCCACCAGCTTGAGGAGCGCGTTGAATCCTGCCGAGGAGACCATGTGGGCCTCGTCGATGACATAGATCTTGAACCGGCTCGACACCGGCGAGAAGAAGGCGCGCTCGCGCAGCTCGCGGGCATCGTCCACGCCACCGTGTGAGGCGGCATCGATCTCGACCACGTCGAGCGAGCCTGGACCGTCGACGGCCAGCGAGACGCACGACGGACACTTCCCGCACGGGGTTGGCGTAGGGCCCTGCTCACAGTTGAGCGAGCGGGCGAGAATACGCGCGGAGGAGGTCTTCCCGCAGCCACGTGGACCCGAGAAAAGGTAGGCGTGATGAAGTTTCCCGCTGGAGAGGGCGGCAATCAACGGCTCGGTGACATGCTCTTGGCCGATGAGCTCATCGAAGGCTTGCGGTCGGTACTTGCGGTAAAGGGCAAGATGCGCCACGCCAGCAGCCTTCCAGAGTCCACAGCGGAAAATAAGAACCCCTCGTGCACCCGTCAGAGCCCGCTGACCCTTGCTGCCTTCCGGCCCTGGGGGAGTTCACAGGATGCACGCCGCACGAGGGGCAGCCCCCACTCTACCCAGACGCTCCGGCCGACTTACGGCCCGGTATTGTCTACGACGGAGGATTCGCCTAGAGGCCTATGGCGCACGCTTGGAAAGCGTGTTGGGGGGCAACCCCCTCACGAGTTCGAATCTCGTATCCTCCGCCGCAAGCAATACAAAGGGCTGGGTCGCGGAGTACCGAGGGCACCTATGCCTGCGAGAGCGGGACGCTAAACGTTTCCACCGTTGCCTGCGAGGGCATCACGATGGTTTCTGGGTGCTGTCGGGTGGAGTGGCCGCAGCCCATGACGAGCTGGCGCTCGTCTCCGTCGCCCTGGACATCCGCGACCCGGCACGCCCAGTCGAGGGATCGGCCGTCGATCTCGAGCCGAATCCAGTCGCCGCCGGATAGCTCGGCCGCCGCGGTCGACGTGGTTGCCCAACGGGGGTTATTCCGCTGCCACCGTTTAGTAAGCCACGACTCGGCCACCGATTCCAACACCAGCTGCGCGACAGCAACGACGACAAAGGCCAAAACCCATCCCCACCAGGGAAGAGCGTCTATACCGACCGCAAATTGTATAACGCCGAATAGTGCCACGAGGAGAAGGACGGAGACCCAGTTCGGCGTTTTGGGCATCTGGGGGAACGACACGGCGCCGGTCTGTGGGGGCGGGTTTCCATGACTCATGGCTGGTAGCTTAGTGGCACGGCCTGCGGCTATTTTCCTCGAGCAGGCCCGGCTATGTCCCGAGCCGACGAGGGCGGAAGGAGCCCTCTAGCCGTCCGGAGCCGGCACCGTAATAGTGGCGGGTACCGGCCGGCCGAACAACGTCGCCACCAGGTCACTTACGACATGAACGCCCTGGGCCAGGGTGCCGCGAGGCGGCAGTTGGTACATCACAGACAGCACATAGCGCTGCTGAGGCCCGGCGAAACCCACCGTGTTGGTGATCCAGTTGTGGCCACCATCGTCAGCCTCATACGACCAGCCGTCTTTGTTTCCGGGATGCTCTTGCGATCCCGCGGCCCAGATGCCCCAACGCTGATTGGCTGCTACGCCCTGGAGGGCGCTCACCAGATATTGCCGGATCGGCGCGACCGCATTGTTCAGTACATAGGACACCAGAGAATCAAAGTCGCGGGGGGTAGCCTTCATGAAGCCCCAGTTGTGGGCGAAACCAGGAACAAAGCCCACATCCTTCATCCCGTATCGGGTCCGCCAACGTGCCACACCGGCGTCACCCTCGTACTTCTTCCACAATGTCATCGCGGCATCCTCGTCCGACCAATTCAGCATGCCGGCCATCAGCAACCGGTCCTGCGCGGACAGCGTGACCGCCCCGGAGCGGTCTCGCTCCAGCATGTCGGTCGCGATGGCAAGCTTGATCGACGATGCGGTCCAGATTCGGCGACCGGGTTCTCCCGCAGTCCACACCTTGCCGGTCTGTCGGTCGCGCACCACGACACCTAAGTGACCCTGCTGGCGCCGCACGAAGGCCGCCGCCGCATCGAATCGTTGCGGGCAATCGCCCAGTGTGGTGCACGGTGCCGGCGTGGGGCTGGGCTTTGACTGGAGCATTGCGGTGGGGGTAACAGCGGCGGGTCGGGACGACTTCACATGCTGCGTTTTATCACTGCCACAGCCGGCCAGGGCGAACGGAAGCGCGAGACAGCAGATTCCCGCTATTACCCCGCGCCATCTCATGCTGGCAGCCTAGACCGGCTCAGCCACTCGGCTGATAACCGGCGCCAATCCTCGAAACGACCCCTTGACGACAACAATCGAGTGCAGCCAAAAATGTGGTAAGTTTCTGTCGTCAATTTCTGTCGACGGGAGAAATGACATGAGGTCGCTTACCACCACCTCGATTCGCATACCTCGGCAAACCCGCGAGGCAGCGGCACGAGTAGCGGAGCAGACCGGCGAGACACTAATCGCGGTTATCGCACGCGCCGTAAAACAAGCCGAGGACGAACTTTTCTATCGTCGCTTGGCACAGGCCAGCGCTAATACTCGAGAGGGCTACCTGGCCGAAAACGAGCCCTGGATGAACTCCGAACTAGTGGAAACCGGCGAACCCGAAGATAAGTTCTGGCGATGATAAAGGTTCCTGGCGGCATCTGGCTGGTGGAATTCAACCCTCAGGTGGGAAGCGAACAAGCCGGCGTTAGGCCGGCCCTAGTCGTGTCCGGCACGAGATTCAACGCTAACAGCCCTCGCGTAACGTTGGTGATGCCCCTGACGAGCCGGGACCGTGGCTGGCCGACGCATGTAAGACTGGAGCCCGATGCGAAGAATGGCTTAACTAAACCCAGCTGGGTTCTGTGCGAACAAATTCGTGCGGTGGCAGCAGAACGTTTTCGGAAGCATTTGGGTCGTGTAGCAGAAGAAGTTGTTGAAGTTTCGCTACACACTTTGAACGAATGGATATTTGAGTATCAACCTAGCCGGGGAAGCGGTGGACCGTAACTCTCGCAGATACCAAAAACCCCGAACTTATGAAGTCCGGGGCCGGCAGTGTCCTAAGACAAGGGCGGTGGCGGTGGGATTTGAACCCACGGAGGGCGTAAACCCTCACACGCTTTCGAGGCGTGCTCCTTAGGCCGCTCGGACACGCCACCGACAGACACCTTACCGGGCACGCAGCAAGCGCTATCTCCGGGCCGCAAAGAAACGTTTCAGCAGCCCACCACAGTCGTCCGCCCGCACCCCGCCCACGACCTCCGGCCGATGGTTGAGCCTGGGATCGGTCAGCGCATCCCACACTGAGCCGGCCGCGCCGGCCTTGGGATCGGCGGCGCCATACACCACACGGGCAACCCGGGAGAGTACGGCGGCGCCCGCACACATAGTGCAGGGCTCGAGCGTGGCCACCAGCGTGCAGCCGATCAGGCGCCAGGACCCCACCCGGGCGGCGGCCCTGCGCAACGCGAGA
>DATATO010000066.1:0-3982 GCA_036268755.1 Mycobacteriales bacterium
ACAACACCGCCCCAACGCCGAGCGCTCCGAGAGTCGCGGCCAATACCGCATCGGTAGCGGCGGCTTCCCTGACCGGAACCCCAGGCAAGAGTTCGGGGTATTGGCCGGCGCTCCATCCCCACAACAGGCCGACGACCGCCAGCGCCGCCGTGACTCGGACGGCGAGATGGCGGCGCCACCACAATAGGAGCAGCGAGGCCGCACCGGCTAATACTGAAAGGATCACCAGGGGTAGTGCGGCGCCGGAGGTCAGCTCGGTGAACAACTCAGGGGAGTCGGCGCGGAGAATCACCAAGCCGATGGCAGAGCAGCCTCCCACCAGCAGTCCCGTGGCGAGGGCACGGCGGCGGAAAGTTTCCGTCAACACCGGGTCACCGGTGCGTTGGGCGTCGTAGGTGAGGTACACCGCTGCGAGATAGGCAGCGATCCCGACAGCGAGCAATCCGCAGGCCAGGGACGTGGGGTTGATCCAGCTGGTGATCAGATCGCCTTTTGCGATGCCGGGTGGAACGCGCTGAGAGGCGATGGCGCCTGCCACTGTTCCCAGGAAGAATGGTGTCACCACGGAGGAGAAGGCGAAGGTGGCCCCGAACAGCCGTCGTTGCCACGGCAGGGTGCTGACCTTACGGAAGGCGAACGCCGATCCTCGGGCGATGATGCCAAGCGCGGTCAGGGTGAGCGGAATGTACAGCGTGGAGGCGATGGCCGCGAACACCGACGGAAAACCCGTCCAGGCCACAACGATCACAAAAATCAGCCATACGTGATTGGCTTCCCACACCGGGCCGATGGAACGTTCGATCAGCGTCCGTTGATCCCGGGCGCGCTCACTGTGACCGGCCAACAGGTCCCACACCCCGCCACCGAAGTCGGCTCCGCCGAACAACACGTAAGCCGTGAGACCGATCCATAGGACGGTGAGCAATAGTCCGGCTAGAGACATGGTCCTCCCTCAGACGACGTGGTATTCAGTCACGTCACGTTCCTGCGGCGCCAGCGGCACCGGTTTGTCTCGCGCCAGCCGGCGGAGGACGTAGACCGTGGCCACGGTGAGGAGCGCGTAAACGACGGCGACCAGTGCGAACCCGTACACCAAACCGGGGGCCGGGTTCACGGCGTCCTCGGTGCGGAGGACGCCGTAGACGATCCACGGTTGCCGCCCCGCCTCTGTCACCGTCCAACCCGCCTCCAGAGCCAGGACGGTGACGGGCCCGGCGACGGTGGCTGCGCGAAGAAACCAGGACGAGCTCGGCAGCTCCCGCCGTCGTTTCCATGCCAGTGCCAGCCAGGCGGCCAGAGCGAATAATCCGATGCCGATTCCCACCATGATTTGGAACGCCCAGTGCACGGTATTGACCGGTGGACGTTCATCCTGCGGTACTCCCTCCAAGCCAACGATCTCGGCGTGCGGGTTCCAGCGCGCTAGCAATGAAAGCCCGTTCGGGATCTCCAGCGCGTACCGCAACTCACCGCCGGTGGCCACCCCTCCCAGATGCAACGGTTGACCTCGTTCGGTGTGAAACACCCCCTCCATCGCCGCGAGTTTGACCGGCTGGTTCTCCGCGACGAAATGCGCCGCCCAGTCGCCCACCCCGACCTGCACCGGCGCCAGCACCGCGGCCACCGTGAACGGCAACAGGAAACCGAGCCGGTGATACCGGTCCCGGCGTCCCCGCAACATGGCGACCGCGTAGACGCTCGCCATGCCGAATCCCGCGACCATGAACGCCGCCACGATCATGTGCGCGGTCTGGGGCGGGGTGGCCCGATTGAACATCGCGGCCCACGGATCGACCGCGACAATCTTGCCGTTTTTCGTGTCGAAGCCCGTGGGCTGCTGCATCCACGCATTCGCGGTCACCACGAAGAACGCGCTGGCAACACCCGCGACAATGATCGGAATCCCCGTGAGGAGGTGTTTCGCGGGTGACATTCGCTCCCAGGCGTAGAGATAGATGCCGAGGAAGATCGCCTCGATGAAGAAGGCGATGCCCTCCAGCGAGAACGGCAGGCCGATCACCTCCCCATAGGTCCCCATCAGACCAGGCCACAGCACCCCCATTTCAAAGGACAGGATGGTGCCGGAGACGGCACCTACGGCGAACAGCACGCCCATTGCCTTGGCCCAGCGCCGGGCCAACAAGTGGTAGGTGGGATCACCGGTGCGATATCCGCGCCACTCGGCGAGCAAGGTGATAGCCGGCATACCCACGCCGAAGCACGCGATGACGATGTGCCAGCCCAACGACAGGGCCATCTGCATCCGGGCCGCACTCAAATTGGTCTCGCTCACGGCAAGCAATACGGGACCAGCCGTCAATGGAGCCTCCGATTAACAAGTTCACATCTCGCCGGTCTGCGGGATTCAGCGCCAGCGCCTTATTACTGCTCACCCATTACCCGACCTGTCGGAGATTAACCGGAGGCGGTTTGTCGAACTCGCTCGCTCCAATCTGACGCTTGCCTCTTATGGACGAAGCGCCTCGTCGAGTGAAGCTTGCAGTGATGTGAGGCCGGACGCACTGGCCTAGTGGGACGAATCGGGGCGGCCGCATCTGTACCGGGATGGCGACGCATGCAGCCTCGCAAGTTGCGAGCATCAAAGGGCCATGATCGCAGCGAGAGGAAACAAGTGTGGGCAGTGCCAAAAAGACGTGCCGGCTCGCAGACGGGCTGGGGTGGTTCAGCCTCTGCCTTGGTAGCGCTCAATTAGCGGCACCGGGCGCGATGAATCGACTGATCGGGGCGGATGACAACGCGAGGAACCGTGCGCTGCACCGCTGGCTCGGTGGGGCGAGAGAAGTCGCGGCCGGCACCGGCATCGAGTTCGGACGCAAGCCCGCCTCGTGGCTATGGGCCCGGGTCGCCGGAGATCTGGTTGACCTCGGCATGCTCAGCGCCGTTCTCGGCAGACCAAGGCGACACCCTCGGGCACGGCGACGGGCCGCGATGGCGACGGTCGCGGTGATGGGGGTGACCGTAGTCGATCTGGCCGCCGCGCTGCACCTCAGCCGCGACGGGGCACACGATGGAAAGGCAGAAAACGGCATGGGCGGCATCGAGGCCAAGGGCAGGATCACGGTTAACCGGCCGGTGCACGAGGTATTCGCGTACTGGCAGAACCTGGAAAACCTCCCCCGGTTCATGGTGCATCTGCAGTCCGTGCAGTCGCTAGGCGATAGGCGCTCACGCTGGCGGGCGGCAGGACCGGCCGGTGTGGAGGTTGAATGGGACGCCGAAGTCTTAGACGAGCGGATTGACGAGCTCATCGTGTGGCGTTCGGTGGGCGATGCGTCCGTCACCAATTCGGGTCGGGTCGAGTTCCGTCCAGCGCCGGGTGGCCGAGGCACCGAGATCCGTGTCCGGCTGACCTACGATCCACCCGCGGGCAAGCTCGGGGCCTCGACGGCCAAGCTCTTCGGTGAGGCGCCCGACCAGCAGATAAGCGACGACCTTCGCCGGTTCAAGCAGGTATTAGAGACCGGCGAGGTGGTGCGCTCCGAGGGTACCCCGGAAGGTGCGAGGACCCACCGGATGATGGCCCAGCGTCCAGCCCAACCCGCCCCTGCCTGACAACGATCGGAGCAAACATAATGCGAGCCACCACGTGGATGGGCAAGACCCACGTCGAGGTCCAGAATGTGCCGGACCCGAAAATTCTCAACTCCCGTGATGCAATCGTGAAGATCAGTTCAACGGCGATTTGTGGTTCCGACCTGCACCTCTACAACGGCTTCATTCCCACCATGCGCAAGGGTGACATTCTCGGTCACGAGTTCATGGGTGAGGTGGTCGAGACCGGCCCTGGTAGCACCCTGAACAAGGGCCAGCGCGTCGTCGTGCCGTTCACGATCGCCTGCGGAAAATGCTTCCACTGCGAGAAGCAACAGTACTCGGCCTGCGACAACTCCAATCCGGCCGAGAAGGCCGACATGTCGGAGACGCTCTACGGCTATCCGATGACGGGGGCATTCGGGTACTC
>DATATO010000067.1:0-3092 GCA_036268755.1 Mycobacteriales bacterium
ATGCCGATCACTCTGCGCAGCCAGCGGGAGAACCATCAGCGACCTAATCAAGCAGTGCTACCCACCACGAACACGCGGGGCACGACATCCCAGCAGCGATTACTTCTCCCGGCCTACCGGCAGGGGCACTGTCTTTCCTCAGGACTCAACGTCCAGGAGACCGGAGTGCTCACCTGCCGGCCGGCTACCACCAGGAGTGTGCCGGATTAGCTCACTCCCAGAACTGATTAGGAACCTGGCGATCGGAGCATGCTTACGGCCGAGCGGCCATGTGGCGGCACGAGTCTTATTCCTGACGAGGTTCGCGGCTCGTATTCGCGCACCGAGGTTTCAAGCTGCCCATCGATGCTTCACATAAGTAGGCGATGACCGAGAACGGCGGGTGGTCAGACTGTCGGCGAATTCCGGGGGCCTGCTGGTTTCAGCTGGTTGGGCCTGGCGGCTGCTGGTGCTCGCGGTCGCGGCATACGCGGCCGTTCGGCTACTGGGGATGCTGGCGCTGGTTGCCGATCGTGACCGCTGTGCTGGTGGTAGCCATGATACGTCCGCTCGCGGAGCTGCTGGGACGTCGGATGTCCGGTCCAGCCGCCGCTCTAGTCACTTTGTCCCGATCATCGGCGCACTCGCCGTCGGCGGTCTGAGTGTGTTGATCACCTGGGAACCCTGGGCTGGGTCACAGCGCTGATCGTACTCGCAGTGCTGAGCGCTGAGGGTCAGTTGGAAGCGCATGTGCTGCGGCCGATTAACGTCGGACGTCGCCTGCGGCTGCATCCGCTGGTGGTCGGAATGTCTTTGGCTGTCGGCGACGTCCTATATGGAATGCTGGGCGCGGTGATCGCGGTGCCGGTGTGCGCAGCCGGTGACTGTAGTCCTTTATCGGAGCGTTCCACTGCTAGTCACTGGAGACGGACGGGGCGCGCCGTGAAGATTCGTGACGTTGTTTGGCAACCGGTGGCGGACGAAGCGTTTATCCCCATCAGCGGGTGAGGTCAGCTCCACATAGCCGATCCGGGTCCGGCTCCACGCTTGAGGTCATGCTTGCCGGTGAGCGTGTGCGAGCCTAGGTATTTGGTGACTGGACGCTTGTCTCGGACCTGGATGAACGCTAACCGGTGCCGGTTGTATCGCGCCTTACCGCGCGGTCATCTTTCGCGATCGCCAGGACTCTAGCAAGTTCTTGGTGAAGGTCTGTGCCTTCACGCAGGCTAACTTATGATTGATGCGTGAGTTTCCAGGCGTGATGCGAGTGTATTGAATCCACCACTTTTGATGAGGGGTCACACTGAGAACGTAGCCGCAGCTCGTGGCAGCGTCCGCGTAGGCGGGTAGGTAGGTTTTTGTGGGTAGGTTCTCGATCGGTGCGCTGTCTCGGGAGTATCCCGACGAACTCCCGTTCGGCATGTGCGGCATCAACGCGGCGAGATACTCGTCGCCCGGTTCATCGGGACTAGCGGTCAGGTTCGTCCATACGCACATCTTGCGGCCGGGATCGAGGCGGTTCAGGTGCTGCTGTGCCGGGGCCAGATCAAGCGTGGATTTTTGTTGGGTGGTTAAGAGATTGCACGGATTCGGTGATGTGGACATGAGGTGCGCAGCCGGTCTGGGCGCGGCAATTTGATTGACTGGCCCGCCACAGGCGCCGAGCGCCATCATCCCGGTCGCGCTACATACCGCAAAATAAATTCGCCATGCGTCCATCAGAACCTCGACTCACAAGCCATTATAATCTCCACGGTAATATTCTAAGCTGAAGGAATTGTCATGTATTCGTTTGCAGCGGCATCGTTAATTCCGTTCATTTGGTATGCGTCGTTCTCGCCGGTCCGATCATTGGGTAGGCGAACTTCGCGCCGGTCGCGTACGGCGTGCCTATGTCGGTGGTGACCAGCGTGCCGGCGAGCGAGGCTCGCACACCTGGGGGCGGCTTCAGGTGCTGCGCCCACCAGCTGGTGGCCGAGTCGGAGTCGATGGCCACGATGTTATTAGGTCACCGGCTCGACGATCACGAGCCGCCAGTTGTGGGTTGAGTGGCTTCGGGGACTAGTGGGCTTGCGGTCCTTTTTCTGAACCTCCGACCGGGTAGACCTGCTGCCCTCCCTAGTCGTCATCGTCTTGCTGGTCGTAGTTGCACAAGCCCGGTACGTGAACCCCGCTGACGATGCCTGGACGCTGTGGTAGCAGTCAGTCATGACACGACCGGCGCGGTGGACGTCCGTGGGTGCCTGCGGCGAGCTGTAGCGGCGGTGGCGGCACCGAATGCGGTCGCGGTCGCGGCATTGACCAGCACGCCGTGACGCCACCGGGAGTCGCCGATCACGGCGAATCCCAAACAGGTCAGCGCATGGATCGCGTCGACTCCGGCGCCCAGCGCGAGCACGATTGGACTAGGCCGGGCGAATTCGGCCCCCGCCTGCAGGACATGGCGCACGCCCAAAATTCGCATCACACGTCGCGCCGCCGGTGAATCCCGTTCTGACGCCACGAGCGCCCGTTTCGGGGCGACCAAACAGCATACGCCCACGGCGGCACGCAGCGCGGCCACCGCGCGGGCCCGATGTACTCCGCGTTTATTGTCCACCTCTCCACTGCCCGAATACGGGCCATGGCGGGCCTTCATGAACCGCAGCTGATCGTGCACCTGACCCCGGCGGTCAGCAACCTACTACTCCCGTTGCCGACGTAGCCGAAAACGATATCCCTACCCAATTTCCGCCATGGCGGAAAATCCCTCGCCCTGTGCCCGACCATCCGCCCTCCCGACTAGCGCTAAGCGCCGCGAATCGACCCGTCGCTCTGTGTCTACCCCGCCTCGACAGGCTCAATACATGCCTTAGCGCAACGATTGCATAACGACATGGCTTACTCGCTCGGGTAGTAGCCTTGCCGTAGTGCACGTCCGCGGGCTTCACGCCGCCGATCACGGGCGACCGCCGGTAGTCAGGGCTGCTCGTCCTCGCTCAGAGCAGCACGCCTTCGGTGGCGGATGGCCTATAAGTCTGGCGGTGGCGATCCCGATCAGTGATTCGGTGATCTCCGTCTGTTGGTGAGTATTCGCGCCGGCTGGTGACTCATTTGCCAGCGTCCCTGACTTG
>DATATO010000068.1:0-10231 GCA_036268755.1 Mycobacteriales bacterium
AATTGATCGCGCCGCCCATCTGGGTGACGCGCAGCCGCTCGCGCAGCTGCGGGCGGGCGGCGAGCACGTCGGCCAGGTTGGACAGCGGACCGATTCCGCACCACCGGATGGGGCCGTCCGTCGAGTCAGTCACGTGGTCTACGGCGGCGAGCACGTCGGCCGGTTGCGGCGGCACGTCGGCGGGTATGAGGCCGTCCACTACGTGATACCGCGTGTCGGCCAGCTGACGGCCGGCCACCACCGGCACCTCGGGTCGGCCCAACAGGTCCAGGTAGTGACGGGCGAACCGGGCGCGTTCGCCGCCGCATTCATCCGACGTGACTACCAGCGCCAATTCCGGGGTAGAACGTGCCGCGATCGCGATAGCGATGGCGTCGTCGGGGTCGCCGCCGATATCGGTGTCGATGATGAGCGGGGAATGGTAGAGCTCAGGTCTGTCGGGAGGCCCAGCCTCGCGTAGCTCCTGTGCCATGATGTCAAAGGCTGGCTCTCCGGGAAAGGACTCAAGCAGTTCCAAGTCTGCCTGCCATTGTTTGTATAGATCCAGGTCTTCGTTTGTGATATCCGCTGAGTTTTCCTTCATTACGGCCCTTTCGGTCTGGCAGCCTTACGCGTCTGTTTTATGGTTTTGTCACGGCCTTGCCATGTCACCTCGGGATGCGTGCGGCTTGTCTCATATGGTCGTATGTGAAGATCGTCTATTGACCCGATGTGTCCGCTTGAACGTGGAACGAATGAGTCCATCACTTCGCGAAAGTCGTTGTCGGTCGGCCTATTTCTTTCCCAGGATGACGCCGCTCGAAGGAACGTAGAAACGCGTCGATCCAAGATAGCCTCAGAGCTTTGGCCAACTATTCGCATGCGGGCTATATCGCTGGCGAATCGAACTATCGTGGCCAGGTCCAGTTTTTTTACGGCGTGCCGTACGTCGATATCGCGAAACCAGGGAGCGATCATCGCTGGATCGATGTCTCGGTGTATGGGTTGGGGATGTTGAACCGGACGATCGTTCTTTAGCTCCCGGATTGAATCAAATGGTCCGTTCAGGTTTTCTTCTATTGCGCGGGTTACTTCGGGCTGGATGAACTGAAAGACTCGATTCGTGGAATGCGGTTCCACTGGCTGAGGCGTTAGAGCCTGTCCTGCCTCAAGGTGCAGGGCGTATCCTTTTTTCTTCTCGGTGTTTACATCGCCCTCGGCGCCGGTATAGATAATATATCGACCTTGAAATGCCGTATTTGGGTACATTGCTGCGAGTAGTTCTTGTACCGTTCCTTGTCCACTTGTATCAATTAACGTCACTGAGGCGTTTGGTTCGTCTTTGAGTGCTCCGCGCTTTTGTAAATACGATGTAAGTCGGAGATATGCATTTCAACATCTTGAGGGTCTACCCGTTGTAATGCGTATCGGAACTCCTTCGATACGGGAAGTTTAAGCCCGTAAAACGTTCGAAGCCCGTGGCAGCCGCGGCAACTAGTAGCCGGGATAGCGTTACGAATTTTGTTCGTTGACGTTGTAAAGGTCGCTCAAGCTGCAATGCGGCGGGCCGCATGCTCAAGCCGTCTCGGCCGACGAAGACGCCTCGACTATGGAGATTTTCGGCAAAATCGCGATGGAGATCGTCGAGAATGTCAGAGGTGAACTTGGTGATCACAGGTGCCAGGTAGCGACGGGCTACCCGATTGGCGGTGACAAGCGCGCGCTCGGCGTCTGCAGGTGGATTCGGGATTCCCTCTAGCGCGGCAGCGACCAGCTTGGAGTAAGGGGCATCGGACAGGCTACCCGGTCGTGGCATTGCACCTCTCTAGAACCTATCCCCCCAAATGCTGCTGTCATATTAACGTCATAGTGTCCAAAAATTAAGCGTTGCCTTGGTTTTGTCGGCTAGCGCCGGGTTCCATAGGTGCCGGGCGGATTGATCGGTGGGCCTGCCGGACCCGGTACTGAGGCTTGCTGCGACGGTCCGGATCCAGCCAGCTGTTGGCGAGTCATCATCACCAG
Organism: Mycobacteriales bacterium; assembly: GCA_036268755.1. Classification (GTDB taxonomy): domain Bacteria; phylum Actinomycetota; class Actinomycetes; order Mycobacteriales; family QHCE01; genus DATATO01. The sequence goes on from DATATO010000068.1 coordinate 2,002, forward strand.
CGAGACGATGACTATAGCTTGCGCCACCACGATGACGACCAGCCCGAAGAGGAGTTTGGAGTGTTGGATAATGAAGAGCGCGCCGAGACAGAGTGAGACGACCGCACCGATCACAAGACCGCCGCCGGCGCGTCGGCTAGAGGCCTGATAGTAGTAGCTGGCGCCGATTTCCGCCGAGGCCACCAAAGCGACGATGACGCCGAGAACCACCGACGAATTCATAACCAACTCCCCGATATCGCTCCGACACTCGGCTGCCCCTTGCGAACCGCCTCGCGTTTCGCCCACTGTATCGGTCGCGGTGGACTAGTGGTTGCCTAGCTGCGTAACGCGCTGAAGGTGAGGCCGTTCGTGCCATGTGCCGCCCGCATCTTCCGCCAGATAAAAAATTCCTCTGGCGTGGTGGACGGCCGAGCGGCTAACTTCGACGGAACCGGGAGCGGGGCCGTGAGGACCGAGTGCGCAATTATGACGCTAGGCAGCGCGCCTATGCCGAGTTCGTGGGCGCAATAGAGGCGTTGGATTGGCAGCTCTACCCCGCCAAGGAGGCGGTTCGTTCCGGCTCCGGCGTCGACGACCTCTCCCGCGCGGAGATCAGGGAAAGCTATATCGCTATGTCACGGGCATGCGGTCCCATTGTCATGGCTGCCCCGTCGGAGATCCAGCAGGTGCTGCATCACACCACCATTCCGCGTGCTCGCCTGGCTCGGATCCTGATGTGCCATCCGTCGGATCATCACGCAGATGCCGGCATTCGCGATGAGGTCCAGCGGGAGTGGAAGGAAGCTCAGCACGCCTATCGCGGACTTCGGGAACGTCTGCGCGCGGATCTGGCGGATATAACGAAAAGTTCTACCTGACGCAAGTATCCAATGTTGAACCGAAACGGTGGCGCGTTAGGCTACGTCCTCGACGCGTCCGGCTAATTTAGTACCGATGCCTTAAGGGCATAGCTCCAATCACAATCGAACACGGGAGATCGTTACATGGCAGGTAAGGATTCGTCTGCGGTCACTCGCGAGCGGTTGACAGCCCTCATCGAGCCGCTCGTCGACGAGGCGGGCTTCGACCTCGAGGAGCTTGTGCTGAGCCGTGCCGGTCGCCGGTCGATGCTGCGCGTGATCGTCGACGGCGAGGACGGCTTCAGCCTCGATGACGCCGCCGAACTCTCCCGCCAGATCTCTGCGCTGCTGGAGACGCCCGAGGCGGATGCCGCCATGGGGCGCGTCTCCTACATCCTCGAAGTGACCTCCCCGGGAGTCGATCGTCCGCTGACGCTGCCCCGACACTGGCGCCGCAACCAGGGAAGGCTCGTGCGCGCCAAGACGGCCGACGGCGAGGTGACAGGCAGGGTGACCCGGGCTGACGACAGCTCGGTGACGCTGATAGTCGACGACGAAGAGCGCACCTACAGCCACGATGAGCTCGGCCCCGGCGCGGTACAGCTGGAGTTTCGTCAGAGCCGCCAGACAAGCCCCCAGACCGAGGAGACGGCATGAACATTGACATTGCGGCGCTGCGGGCGCTAGAGCGCGAGCGCGAAATTTCCTTCGAGACCATCATCGAAGCGATCGAGTCGGCACTACTGACGGCCTATCGGCACACCGAGGGTGCCTACCCGATCGCGAGGGTCGAGGTGAGTCGCGCCACCGGCACCGCCCGGGTATGGGCAACTGAGGTCATCGAGCCCGATGAGGCGTCGGCCGATGGCGCGGCGGCCCCCACGAGCCGAGAATTCGACGACACCCCCGAGGGGTTCGGTCGGATCGCCGCTACGACCGCCAAGCAGGTCATGTTGCAGCGGCTGCGCGATGCCACCGACGATGTCACGTTCGGCGAATATGCCGCCAGGGACGGCGAGCTGGTCAGCGGTATCGTGCAGGCTCACTCCCGCGCCGAGCGTGGCATAGTCACCGTCAGCCTCGGCAAGATCGAGGCACAGCTACCGAACACGGAGCAGATACCGGGGGAGACGTACTCCCACGGCAGCCGAGTCAAGTGCCTGGTGATCTCGGTGACCAAGGGGCCGCGGGGTCCCATGGTGTCGCTGTCGCGTACCCACCCGAACCTGGTGCGCAAGCTTTTCGCGCTGGAGGTGCCGGAGCTTACCGACGGTAGCGTCCAGATCACGGCCGTTGCGCGCGAGGCCGGTCATCGCAGCAAGATCGCCGTCCGCTCCACGGTCACCGGCCTCAACCCCAAGGGTGCCTGTATCGGTCCAATGGGTGCGCGAGTCCGCGCGGTGATGAGCGAGCTGGGCGGTGAGAAGATCGACATCGTCGACTTCTCGGAGGACCCGGCACGATACGTGGCCAGCGCTCTCTCACCCGCCCACGTCACCGAGGTGACTATCACCGACCTGGCGACCAAGTCGGCGCGTGTCGTCGTTCCCGCGGCCCAGCTGTCGCTCGCGATCGGAAAAGAAGGCCAGAACGCCCGCTTAGCCGCGCGTCTGACAGGCTGGCGCATCGACATTCACTCCGATACCGGACCGGACGAGGCGAACCCGGATGTCACACGCTAGACTTAGCAGCGGTCTTTTGCGTGTTGAATTGGCAGGGGTCATGAATGCTTATGTCCCTGCTATTGACGCCCTCTGGCGGTGAGTAGTGACCCTTGAGGTCATTCGCACCTGCATTGGGTGTCGCAAGCGCGCGAACATCGCTGAGCTCGTCCGTCTCGTGGCAGTGCTGCACGGTGACGTTCGGCAGGTGGTGCCGGATTCGGCGCGACGGCTATCTGGTCGTGGCGCCTGGCTACATCCGGAGTCGGGCTGTCTGTCTCAAGCAGAGCGCAGAAACGCCTTCGGGCGGAGTCTTCGCCGTGCGGGTCCGATGGATATCGATCCACTGCGAGAGCTGATCTCGACGATGGATCGGCCGAATGGGGATACACAGTCGTCACACGCTCGGCGTCATACCGACGCCGTCTAAGCAGCGCATGACATGTACAGGTAGGGACCGAAATGAGCGCACGATGAAGTCGCACCGATGAACAGGCTTCAGCAGTAGCGAGAAGGTCAGGCGGAGTCGCCGCGGGCCTTGTCGAAGATGAGGAGTGCAGTGGCAGGCAAAGCCCGCGTACACGAGCTGGCAAAAGAGCTCGGTGTTACCAGTAAGCAGATCATTACCCAACTTGGGGAACTCGGGGAGTTCGTTAAATCCCCGTCATCCACCGTAGAGGCGCCGGTCGCCCGCAGGCTTCGGGAATCATTCCCGACGGCTGAGGCCAAGACCAAGCCGGCGGCAGCGACGCCGGCGAGCAACAGTGCCGCACCTAAGGCTAAGGCTCCGGCCAGAAAGCCAGCCGGGTCTCCCGCGGCGGTCGGGGCCACGCCGCCCAGCCCCGCGACGAGCGGTACTGGCGCGAAAGCCAATCCGGCTGCCCTCGCCCGCACGCTGCAAAAGCAGAGTGAGGACGCGCTCCGTCGCGAGCGGGCAGCGCAGGAAGAGATCGCGGCCCGAGAGGCTGGATTCAAGGCAGCGCAGAAACTGCAGCGGGCCGAGTCTGAGCGGTCTACTGAGCAGGGTCAGGCCGTTGTGGAACCCGAGTCGTCGGCCGCCGAGGGCGACACGCCCCCGGCCGGTCCCCGCCCCGCACCGCCACAGGGCACGCCCCGTAATCCGTTCCTGCCGCACGGTCAGGGGCCTGCTCGTTCGGGTTCGGCCGGTTCCGCGGGCCCCCGGCCTAGTCCCCACCAGATGCCTTCTTCGCGTCCCGCATCCCCGGGACGCGGTGGACCGGGCGGATCCCGCCCCGGTGGCGACCGTGGCGGACGCGGCGGCGATCGTCCTCGCGGCGGCACCGGCGCCCCCGCAGCTGGTGGCGGTGGTTACCGCGGCGGCGGTGGCGGCGGTAACAGTCCCAGTGGCGGTGGTGGTGCCCCAGGCGGCGGCTACCGCGGCGGACCGGGTGCTCCCGGTGGCGGTGGTCGTCCCGGTGGCGGCGGTCGCGGACGCTCCGGCAGTTACGGCGGCGGCTTCGGCCGCGGCGGTGCCGGCGGCCGCTCTAAGGCCCGCAAATCCCGCGCCCAACGCAAGCAGGAGTTCGACAACCTAGCGGCCCCGACTATGAGTTCGGGCGCGCCTCGCGGAAATGGCGAGGTAGTCAGGCTGCCGCGCGGTGCGTCGCTGTCCGACTTCGCCGACAAGATCAACGCCAACCCGGGCTCGCTTGTGCAGGAGGCATTCGGCCTGGGCGAGATGGTTACGGCCACGCAGTCCTGTAGCGACGAGACGTTGCAGCTGCTCGGTGTGCACCTCGGTTACGAGGTGTCCATCGTCAGTCTGGAGGACGAGGACCGCGAGTTGCTGGCCAGGTTCGACATCGATGTCGACGCCGAGGCTGAAGACGAGACGCTGGTCAAGCGCCCGCCGGTGATCAGCGTCATGGGTCACGTCGACCATGGCAAGACCAAGCTGCTAGATGCCATCCGCGACACCAAGGTCGCCGAGAAGGAGGCCGGTGGCATCACGCAGCACATCGGTGCCTACCAGGTGGAGGTGCCGCACGACGGCAAGCAGCGGGCGATCACCTTCATCGACACGCCCGGTCACGAGGCCTTCACGGCCATGCGTGCTCGAGGCGCCCAGGCGACCGACATCGTCATCCTGGTGGTCGCGGCGGACGACGGCGTGAAGCCACAGACGGTCGAGGCGCTTAACCACGCCAAGGCCGCCAGCGTGCCCATCGTGGTCGCGGTCAACAAGATCGACAAGGAAGGTGCCAACCCGGACAAGGTGCGCCAACAGCTCACCGAGTACGGACTCGTCGCCGAGGAGTACGGCGGCGAGACCATGTTCGTCGACATCTCGGCCAAGGCGCGGAGCAACATCGACGGCCTGCTCGAGGCGGTGCTGCTCACCGCGGATGCCGCTCTGGACCTGCGGGCACCCGCCGACACGCCGGCGCATGGTATCGCGATCGAGGGCCACCTCGACCGCGGTCGAGGGCCGGTTGCCACCGTGCTGGTGCAGTCCGGAACCCTGGCCATCGGGGATGCGATCGTTGCCGGCGAGGCATACGGTCGGGTTCGGGCCATGCTCGACGACAGCGGCAAGCACATCAAGCAGGCGGGTCCGGCGTTCCCGGTGCGCGTGCTGGGCTTCACCGCGGTTCCGCGGGCGGGTGACAAGTTCCTCACCGTCGGTGAGGACCGGGTCGCCCGGCAGATCGCGGAGCAGCGGCAGGCCCGCGAGCGCAACGCCGCGCAGGCGGCCAACCGCAGCCGTCCGACGTTGGAGAATGCGCTCGAGCGCATGGCCGACGCCGAGAAGTCGGAGCTCAACCTGATCCTTAAGGGTGATGTTTCCGGTTCGGTGGAGGCGTTGGAAGACGCCCTGGTCAAGATCGACGTGGGCGCCGAAGTCAGCCTGCGTGTGCTGCACCGAGGCGTCGGTGCGATCACGCAGAACGACGTCAACCTGGCGCGCGGCGACAACGCCGTGATCATCGGGTTCAACGTTCGGCCGGCCGAGCGGGTCGGCGAACTTGCCGATCGCGAAGGTGTGGATATCCGGTACTACTCGGTTATCTACGCGGCGATCGACGACATTGAGGCCGCGCTGTCCGGCATGCTCAAGCCGGTGTACGAGGAAGTGCAGCTGGGGTCGGCGGAGATCCGAGAGGTCTTCCGTTCCAGCAAGTTCGGAAACATCGCGGGTTGTATCGTGCGCAGCGGCGAGATCCGACGCAACAGCAAGGCGCGTCTGGTTCGCGACGGCGTCGTGGTCAACGGCAATCTGTCGGTCGACTCGCTGCGGCGATTCACCGAAGACGCCACCGAGGTCCGCGAGGGCTTTGAGTGCGGTATCGGTCTGGGATCGTTCAACGACATCAAGGTCGGGGACGTTATCGAGACCTTCCAGATGCAGGAGAAGCCGCGCACCTAGTGCACTATCTGCATCGGTGTCGACGAACTCGACGGAACTGTAAATTTGAGTCCCGAAATTTATGGTGCTGTCGAGTTCGTCGACATCAAGAGATCTTTTGCTCGAGAGGCAAGCACCATGACAACACAGAGTCCCCGGATGCGCCGTCTTGCCGGCCGGATCCAAGAAATCGTGGCGATCACGCTGCGTGATCAGGTCAAGGATCCGCGGGTCGGGATGATCACCATCACCGACACCCGCATTACGCCGGACCTGCAAGACGCGACCGTCTACTACACCGTGTTGGGCGACGACGCCGACTACGCGGCCACTGCCGTCGCGTTGGAAAGCGCCAAAGGCATTTTGCGCAGCGCGGTCGGCCGGGGAACGGGTGTCCGATTCACCCCCACCCTGACGTTCGTAGCCGACGCGGTCCCAGAGGTGGCCCGCCACATCGACGATCTGCTGGTTGCGGCCAAGCAGGCCGACGAGCAGGTTCACCAGCAGGCGGCGACCGCGCAGTTCGCGGGGGACGCTGATCCATATCGCAAAACTGAGCTCGACGAGGGTTCGGATCCGGTAACGGACGAGCGTGGCCGATAGGGCCGAGGACAAGCCGCGCCCCCGCAGTGGCTTGTGCATCATTGACAAGCCCTCGGGCATGACCTCGCACGACGTGGTCGCCAAGCTGCGTCGCATTGTCGGTACCCGCAAGGTCGGCCACGCCGGCACGTTGGACCCCATGGCGACGGGTGTGCTCGTCGTCGGTGTGGAAAAGGCCACCCGGCTGCTGCACTACGTCAGCGGAACGGTGAAGGAATACCGCGCCACGATTCGGCTCGGTCAGACCACGCACACCGACGACGCCGAGGGTGAGCTGCGGGCGACGGTCGACGCCGGTCATCTCACGCCTGAACAAATTGCCGCCGCCATGGCGCCCTTCGTCGGCGAGATAGCTCAGGTCCCCTCGTCGGTCTCCGCCATCAAGCAGGACGGCAAGCGCGCCTATGAGCGAGTCCGTGCGGGCGAGAGCGTCACACTGCCGCCCCGGCACGTCACAATTACCCGGTTCGAGGCGATGGAGCTTCGTCGGGAGGGGCAGCTGTTCGACGTTGACGTGGCAGTCGAGTGCTCCAGCGGCACCTATGTGCGGGCACTGGCCCGCGACGTTGGAGCGGCGCTCGGCGTGGGCGGCCACCTCACGGCGCTGCGCCGCACCCGTGTCGGCGGCTTCGACATTAACGACGCGTTGACCTTGGAGCAACTGGCACAAGCGCCGGAGCCGGTAACGCTGGGGTTGTCCGACGCAGTGTCGGCGCAGTTTCCCCGCCGTGAGCTGAACTCCGAGCAAACGGCCAAGCTTCGGCACGGGGTGGCGGTGGAGCCGGCAGGGATCACTGGCACCTATGGGGCGTTCGATTCGTCCGGTCATGTCATCGCCCTGCTCGACGAGCTGCGGCCGGGTGAGTCGGAAGCCCGCCCGGTAGTCGTATTTTCAGCTGCCTGAATTAGGGCGTGTGCTGTGTTTTCTTTTCCTACTGCGCGTCGACAGGAAAGCTATAGTGAGCGATGAACCATGTTTTTTCTGTTGCCGGACAATCCTGGTAGGACACCGCTACCGGGATTTCCTCCGCCTAGCTCCTCATCCACCTGGACCGCCGCTCGCAACGGAAGAAAACACAGCACACGCCCTACCCCAAACGAGCTAATCTACGAGTAGTGGGCGGCGAAATGCTGGGGCGGCGGCGTGAGCGAAGCGGTACGGGAAGTTGACAACCGGGAATCCCGGCTGTCCGACCTTCCCTATGTGGCGCACGCGGGAGTCTCTAGCCGGCAGTCCGGAGTCATGCCGTCTGGCACCGAAAGCTCCAGGGCGAAGCGGCCGCGCAACCGCACGCTGCAACTTCAGGCCCAGGTCGAGCAGGCGCACACGCCTGTACAGCGGGTGGAGGCGTTGCTGCGGCTGGCACTGTGGTGTGCCGAGGCGGAGCGGTCCCGCGCCCGTGCGGCCACTGGGGATGCGCTCGCGGCGGCCAAGAAGCTGCGCGACCCCATCCTGCTGGCCCGTGCCCGCTACGCGGTGGCCTTGGCGGCGGTATATACCCACGACGAGGTTGCGCCCTATCATGATTTGCTTCATTTGAGCCGTGAGTTCGAGACCTTCGGCCTGCAGGTGGATGCGGCTTGGTGTGACCTGGCGGCCGCCATGGCACTGGAAAACATGGGGGATGCGGGCGGCTCGGTCCTCCTCATCGAACGTGCGCTGGGAACCTTCCAGCGCTACGACGACCTGGCCGGCCAGTCTCGATGTCTGAACGCCATCGGCGTCGGCGAATGCTGGGTCGGCCGGTACGCCGAGG
>DATATO010000069.1:0-12209 GCA_036268755.1 Mycobacteriales bacterium
GCGAAACCATTCTGTTTTTCTTCTTAAACGGCGTAGGTCTCGCCATCCAGGCGGGCGCAGTGGCGCTGGCTAAATATGGATTCGGAACCACGCACCCGTTTACGTTGAACCTGGTCAACGTGGTCAGCATCGGCGTTGCCATGATCTTCCGATTCTGGTCCTACCGCCGCTGGGTCTGGCGGGTGGTCGAGACGCCGACTGAAGCGGAACCCGGGACCGCCCCGGCAGAGCCGTCGGAGCTTACACCCTCGCGTTAGCGGATGATCCGAACTGCCTAATATCCCGCATCTTTGGGTTCGGAGGCGTCCTCCACGAGGCGATATAGCGTGGTCTGGACATACTCAACGCGCGGCACGTCGGTAAGGGTGATCTGGCCGCGCTCGCCGGCGGACTCCACAACCAGCGTTCCGCAACCGAGCATCCGCTCGAACAACGACTGCTCGAACGAGACGTCGTTGATGCGGCTCAGCGGAACGTCCCGGCCCTTGCGGTATAGGATGCCCGATCGGGTAAGTACCCGGTGAGTCGTTAGCACGAAATGCGTCGTCAGCCACTTGAGTAATGGCCGGACGAAAACATACAACACCAGCAGTAGAGCGGCTCCCGCGATGATGAGCTGCATCACCTGCCTGTCGAGCCATACGACCAAAAAGCCTGCGGCAGCACCGATGATCAGCAGCCACACGATGGGCCAGAACAGTACTTTCCAGTGCGAATGCTGATGAACCACGACGGTTTCGTCTTCGGCAAGCAAGTTCTGTGGAAAGCCCACGATGTTCCTCCGGCCTCACGGTGTCTGTATGGAGCGGTACGCAAGGTGACGAGAACGCCGACAAGACCGACAACGTTCCTAGCCGCCGTCCACCATGGTGATGACTCTCTCCACCACGTCAGTGGCTGGAACCTTACCGTCAGCGACCGCCGCATAGAGGTCATCGACGCTCGGGAAACCCATGACCTTCGCCACGGCGACCAACGGCTGCTCATACATGAGGATTCGCTCGGCGGCAAACATTGCCGCCACGATCGCTCGTTTGCCGGCCCGACGGGCTTTAAAAGTCGCCGCGTCGCGCTCGGCGAACCACTGCTGAATCCGGACATGTGCGCGGGAACTGCGGACGAAATCGAGCCACTCTCGCTCCGGGCCGCCATAGGCGGAGGTGAGCACCTCGACGACGTCACCGTCGGTCAGCGCGGCCGAGAGCGGGGCGAGCTGGCCATTGACCCTGGCCCCGATACATCGGTCGCCGATGACGGAACCCGTGGCGTAGGCCACGTCGACCGGGGTGGAAGCGGTCGGGAGCGTGCAGACAGCCCCGCCGGAGGTGAAAACGGACATTTCCTGTTGAGCCAGGTCGAAGCGCAGCGAATCTAGAAACCTCTCGGCACTCGCCTCGGACTGCCACTCCAGCATGCGCTGTAGCCAATCCAGTTCCGAGGTCTCGCCCAGCCAATTTTCGTGCGAGCGACTCCGCTTTGGGCCCAATAACCTGCGCGCGGCACCGCGCGGCCGCAGCCGCAGGTCGGACATCCAACGGGCGGCTATACCGACCTCACCGATAACATGCATCTGCTCGGTCCGAATCAGAATATCGACCGGGCGATGTCCGGGCCCGATAACCGTGGTGTGCAGCGACTTATACAGGTTGAACTTGGGCGTCGCGATGAAGTCCCTGAATCGGCCCGGAACGGGGCGCCAGGCACCGTGCACGGCCCCAAGCGCGGCGTAACACTCATAGATGTCGCCGGAGACGACGATGACGATCCGCGGGTCGTCATGGAGTTTCACGATCGGCGTGCCGTTTTCCTCCTGAACCATCATGCGCTCGGCAATCGAGGTGTAGTGCCGGGGGCGGTCCAAGAGCTGCGCCTCGATGGTTTCCATGCGCAGCACAGTGGTGAGTTCGGAGCGGAGCTGGTGAAGGTAGGCGACGCGTTCCCGTTCGCGAACCAGTATCTCACGGTGAATCTGTGCGTACTTCTCCGGCTCGAGTGAGGCCAATACCAGGTCTTCCAGTTCCCGCTTGATAAGTTGGACACCCAACCGACCGGCCAACGGAACCAAGAAGTCGCGGGTCACCGTGGCGATGCGCTTGCGCGATTTGGTCGACTTGGCGCCCAACGTGCGCATATTGTGCAGCCGATCGGCCAGCTTGATAACGAAGACGCGGACATCTCGGCCGGCGGCGAGCAGCATCTTTCGAGTGGTCTCGGCCTCGGCGATGCCGCCAAAGTGCACCTTGTCCAACTTGGTGACGCCGTCCACTAAATGCGCTACTTCGTCACCGAAATCCTTCGACAGCTGGCCAAGGGTGTAATAGGTGTCCTCTACCGTGTCGTGTAGCAAGGCCGCGACGAGAGTTGTGGTGTCCATGCCCAACTCGGCGAGAATTTGCGCTACCGCGAGAGGATGAGTGATGTACGGCTCGCCACTCTTGCGTTTTTGCCCCTCATGGGCCCGGTCGGCGACGCGATAGGCCCGGCGAATGGCCCTGGTATCGGCCCGAGGGTGCTTGGACCGATGGGCGCGCAGCAGACCGGCTAAATCGCAGCTCCGCGTGGGTGGAGGCATGGGGCCGGCGACGGCTTCGGGGACAGGGATAAAGGCTACGGGCGCCGAGGTTGCTCCTTCCGCTGCGCCAGGCGACGTCGCAAAAGCCAATGCTCCACCCCCAAGCCTTACGAAGTCCAAATCGAGAGATAGTGGTGATAAATCAGCGAAAATTTACCGCCCCCCGATGGTAACCAGCGCCACATCGGCTCGTAGTCCGACGTCGCGCATGATGCAACAGAAGGCTAGCCTCGAAGGTGTGAGCGACGAGTTGCCACGCTGGCCTGACCTGCGTTTAGCGTACTGGCGCCCGAGGACCGCGACAATCTATGGTGTAACCGACTTGTGATCCATCCGTCACCTATTCAGCAGGTTTCCCTACTAAATCTCACTATGCGGACATGACGCCGGTTGCTAGACGATTCTCCGGTCTACCGCCCAGCGGGAAAGTTCATAACGGTTGGACAACTGGAGCTTTCGCAACACGGCCGAGGAATGACTTTCTACAGTTTTCAACGAAATGAACAACTCGGCGGCGATTTCTTTGTATGCATAGCCGCGGGCCAAAAGTCGCATCACCTCGCGCTCCCGGGTGGTCAGTACGTCGAGCTCTCGGTCGACCGGCGCCGCCTGCTCAGTGGTGGCAAATGCGTCGAGCACGAATCCCGCGAGCCGCGGAGAAAATACGGCGTCTCCGTCGGCGACTCTGCGCACGGCGGCGGCCAACTCTTCCGCCGAGATCGTCTTGGTGACATAGCCGCGGGCACCGGCGCGGATTATTCCGATAACATCCTGCGCGGCGTCGGAGACCGAGAGGGCGAGCACTCGGGAGCGGAGTTGGCGCTCACGCAACGCGGCCAACACCGCAAGGCCCCCACCGTCCGGCATGTGCACATCCAACAAAACCACATCGGGGTCGGTGCGGGATACGCCGTCGATGGCCGCCGCGACGCTCCCCGCCTCCCCCACGACCGGCAGCAGAATACCCAGTTCGGCGCGCACGCCGGTCCGAAACATCGCGTGATCGTCGACGACGAATACGCTCGGGCCCGCCGGCGGATCCTGTGACGTCACGGCTTCTCCTTAGGATCGCGGGGGCTACCCATCGGCATCTCTAGCCGCACCTCCGTGCCCTGGCCGGCGGCGGTGCGCACGTGCGCCTGCCCGCCGTGGCGCAGCATCCGCTCCATTATCGAACGATGCACACCGTGCCTATCCGCCGGGATCTCCGCCAGAGAGAAGCCTGTTCCCCGGTCGCGCACGTAGGCCGTCACGGCACCGGATTCTCCCGTTTCTACCTCTGCATACACGGAGATATCGGAAACTCCGGAGTGCTTCGCGGCATTGATCAGCGCCTCACGTATCGCGGCTACGAGGGCGGCTCGGGCCTCGCTCACGGCACCGTCCCCGACGACGACAACCCCAACGGTCACCGCGTAGGTGTCCTCGACCTCCGCGGCGACCTCCTCGAGGGCGGTCGACAGCTGCTGGTTCGGAGAGGGCTCCGCCTGGTACAGCCAGCGTCGGAGCTCGCGTTCCTGACCGCGGGCGAGGCGGGTGATCTCCCGCGCGTCACCGGAACGGCGCTGAATGAGCGCGAGGGTGTGCATCACTTTGTCATGCACCACGGCTGCCAGCTCGGCACGCTCCTGGGAGCGAATTCGGGCGTAGCGCTCGGCGCGCAGGGAGCTCAACGTCCGCAACAGCCATGGGCCCAGCACGATGGCGAGTCCGGCGAGCACGGTCACCGCGAAAATTAGGCCGCTCCGCAGCGCCCGCAACTCGCCGGAGACGATCAGCAATCCCGTCAGCCCCGCCGCAACCAGCGCCCCGCCGCCGACCCACCGCAACAACGTGACCGTCGGCCGCCCGCCCTCGGCAAAGGCGCCATCCCACCAGGAGGTCGCCGCCGACGGTGGCTGCGCAGGATCGACGCACTGCCAGGTGAAAGCGGCCCCGACCACAACTATCCCCGCGAAAATGATTACGACGACCTGGGTGGAACCGTGCCACGCCGACAGTGTGGCCACAACAAAGATGGCGGCCGCAATGAACACGAGTATTCGACCCACGTTCGCACGCAATCGGAAGGAACGCGGGTCGTGGTCGGGCGGAACGACAATCCAGAGCACCGCATACAGCATTAGGCCGAAGCCCTGCAGCGATGAGGCCACGATGAAGCCCAGCCGCACCGGCCATACGGGAAGGCCGAGGTGTGCCGCAATTCCCCGGGCCACTCCGCCGAGTAGCCGGCCACGTCCGGACCGGACCAACCGAGGTGCCGGTAAGCCAGCGGATCGCGCCGGCGGGTAGGGCGCCGCCGCAGGTGATGCCGTCATCGGTGAATCCCCATCGTCTACGAGGACCGCTACTCGCGGCCGTCCAAACGCCATTTTGCGACGCAACAACCCCTGAACCCGAGGCCGGTGTTATTCACAAATTCCGTAGCTCTCACCCGATTAGTAGCACACGGCGACGGCGCGACAGCCACCCTTAGCGGCCGGAACGATAAATATCAGGGAGCAATCAGGGTAAAACCTCATGGCTATCGCAGACCCCGTCGTCGAAGATTGGCGCATGACTGAAACTCAGGAACCGTCCAGCGCCGGACCCGGCAGCGAGCCCGACATCCCCACCTTGTCGACAACGCTACAGTCCGAACCGCCGCAAGCCCCTCCCGGTGCGGCGGCTCCGCCGCCAGGACCGACTGCGGCAGCGCCTCGGCACCGGATCACCCGCTCAACGAGCGACAAGATGATCGCGGGAGTCTGCGGCGGCCTTGCCAGGGCAACGAACACCGATCCCATCCTCTACCGAGTGTTGCTCGGCGTGCTGCTGCTCTTCGGCGGGGTCGGCGCGCTGATCTACCTGGTGGCCTGGTTGCTTCTCCCGGCCGACGGTGACTCCGCCTCCCCCGTCGGGGCACTGCTGGGACAGGGCCAGTCGGCCACGAAAGCTGCCCTCACCGCCGTTCTCGTCGGCGTGGCCGGGCTCATGGTGATCTGGTCGCCAGTGCGAAACTTTCCGTCAAACTTCCTGCTGATCGCGGTGCTGGCGCTGTTGGGCTACCTGGCTTTCAGGACACGAAATGCCGCCCCGGCACCGCCGGTCCCGCCCCCCTCCCCGACCGCACCATTGATGGCGCCGTCATCCGGGCCGGTAGCGGGTGCCGCTTCGCCGCCGCCATTCGCGGCACCGCCGACCACCTCCCCGCAGGCAGACCCGGGCGCCCCGGTGCCGAAACCGAAGAAGAGCGGCATCACTCTCGGGCGGTTAACGCTGGCCGCGATCTGCCTCGTCGAGGCGGTCATGATCGTGCTGGATTTGCTGGTTGCCGACATACCGGTGTCGGTGTACTTCTCGGTCGCGATGGCCGGCACCGGACTCGGGCTGATTGCGGGTGCCTGGTTCGGACACGCCCGCTGGCTGACGGCGTTGGTCGTGGTATTGGGCCTCGGTCTGGGCGCAAGCCTGGCCGCGGCGCATATCAGCGATAACACCATTCGGTGGCAGGCCAGCTCGATCCAGGACCTGAATGGCAACTACAACGCAGGCGGCGGCGGCGCGGCGCTGGACCTCCGAAACCTGCGCCTAGATTCGGGCGTCACCAAGGACGTCAACGCCCGGCTGGCTGCCGGCACGCTCACAGTCCGGCTGCCGCGCCACACCGGATATCAGATCAACGCCAACGTCGGCATGGGCAGCCTAGACGTGCTGGACAAGCACTCCGACGGCGCCGACCTGCACGAACAAGGATTCTCCTCCGGCGACACCCAATCGGGAACGATCACACTAGACCTCACCGTCGGCGCCGGAAATGTGAAGGTGACCGCATGAGCACGGACCTTAGCCCCGCCGGGCGGCACGCAGCCCGCTGGCGCGACAACTTTACAGCGCACCGCATGGACCTGTTTTCGTTCCTGACCGGCGCCGCGACCCTGACCGCGGCCGCCTGGCTGATCGCCTATCAGGCGGGCGTGGACCTGAGAGGGGCCTGGTTCGCCGCGGCGGGACTGTTCCTGCTGGGAATCGGAAGTGCCGCTGGGGCGGTCGTGCCGCTTCGTCGAGGAAGATCTCGGGTGGCCGGTGAGCGGCACGGTCGAGATCGGCAATACCATCGGAGGTGATGAACATTTATCCGGCCGCCCGGCGGCTTTTCCAGCTTGGCAGCAGCGCTGCGAGCCTGATCACCGGTAGGAAAACCCGGGTTCAGCTCACCAAAGACATGAGCATCGACTCCAACGGTGTGGCGGCGGCCGCCATCCTCGGTACGGCCGCACTCGCCGTCAAGGCCGTGATGCCGCGCAGCAGGGCATGGCTGCTCCCCGCGGCCGCATTGCTGCCCGTCGCCGCTTTCTTCCGAGACCCGGAGCGGGAAATCCCGACCGACCTCGATGCGGTTCTGGCGGCGTCCGACGGCCGAGTCCTCTCCATCGAGCAGGTCACTGACCCGCGCGCCGGAGGCGAGGAGCACTTGCGGATAGCGGTGTTTCTGTCGGTGTTGGACGTGCACGTCAACCGCGCGCCGGTCGCCGGCAAGGTGCTCGCGATCACCCAAACCATCGGCGGCTATGCCGCGGCGCAGACCGAGCCGGCCGAACACAACGTGGCGCAATACACAACCATCGAGTCGCCGCACGGCAACGTTGTCGTCGCCCAGCGGACTGGGCTTATCGCACGGCGGATCGTGAACCGCTCCCGAGTCGGCAAGCGGCTCGAGGCGGGTCAGCGGTACGGCCTGATCCGGTTCGGCTCCCGCACCGACGTATATCTCCCCGTCGGGAAGGCCACCCCGGCCGTCGGGGTCGGCGACAAGGTTCGCGGCGGCGAAACCGTGATCGCCCGCTGGAATTAGCTGGAACGCGTAGGTATAGGCCAGCTTTTTAGATATACAACGCTAACTTCTGGTCCCCGACGCGTTAGCTTTGGCGCATGGGGTTTGTGAACCGGGTATCGGAGCTCGCGGAACTTCGTCACTGGTGGGATTCAACTCGTGGGGCGATCTCCCAGCAGCGGTGCTCCACGCAATCGCCGTGGGCAAGACAAAACACACGGGTGAGCCCGTGCCGGAGGTGGTGGCAGCCGGCCCATAATCCACCAGACCGATGAGGTACTTGCCCTAACCGCTGGTGACGTTTAGGACAAAATGCCGTTTCTCTGATACCTAAACCCCGGCGTCAGCCCACTGCCGTAGCTTTGCGGCGGTGCGCGCGAAGCGAGGCCCAGGGACCGCTCAGCAGATATGCCGCCACGATAGTTCCTACCCCGGCCGCGAGATTGAAATACCCCACGATCACCGGAATGCTCCACAGCCACATCGGGAATCCAAAGAACCGCTGCAGCTTGACGTAGGGGAAATTACTGACCATCAGCAACGACACCGCGATGATGCCAAGCTCCGGAACGACCGGCATCGGGTCGTGCAGCACCAGCACGAAGAGGACCACGACCCCGGCCGCCATGGTTGTGGGCACACCCGAGAAGAACGCACCGTCCTTGGGTGAAATGTTGAAGCGGGCCAGCCGGACCGCTGCGCAACATCCCATGAGAATGCACGCCGCACCAACGAGGTAATTGGGAGCGGTGGGCTCGAGCCAAAGATAGGCCAACAGCGGAGTTGCCATGCCGAACGAACACATGTCGGCCAGGGAATCCATCTGTGCGCCGAACGGCGAACTGACCTTCCATGCCCGGGCCAACGATCCGTCCAGACCGTCGAAGAACACGCACCCCAAGAGCAGCACCGCACCGATTTCTAACTTGCCGCCCAGCGCCACAAACACGGCGCTCGCTCCCAAACCGATGCTGGTCAGGGTGCAGAGGTTCACCAGAGCGAACCGAATCTTTCGCGGCAACGAGCGATCACCGGTCAGCAGATACGCGGACACAGCAGCGGCTTGCTCGCCCGCCAGCGGCACCTCGACCAGGCGCGGTGCGGAGACGTGGGAGGTACCGTGCGCCGTCGACTCCGCGTCGGCGCGGCGAAGCCGCAAAACCCGCACCGGGGATCGCAACACTCGCACCGGCGCGCCGAAGAATCGGCGGGCCAGCGTGGCTCCGCGTCGGAATCCCTTCCCCCAGCCATGCTGGCGGGGGCGGCGAGCCTTGTCTCGCGCCGAGCGAACCCGCAGGTTCCGTGCGTCCACTATGTCTCCTACTCCCACTCGATGGTGCCGGGCGGCTTGCTCGTCACGTCGAGTACGACGCGGTTCACGTCCGACACCTCATTAGTGATACGGGTGGAGATTCTGGCAAGCACCTCGTGCGAGACCCGAGTCCAATCCGCGGTCATGGCATCTTCGCTGGATACCGGGCGTAGCACAATAGGGTGGCCGTAAGTCCGACCGTCCCCCTGGACCCCGACCGAGCGGACGTCGGCCAGAAGCACCACGGGGCACTGCCATATTTCGCGGTCGAGGCCGGCGGCCGTGAGCTCCGCGCGGGCAATGGCATCCGCGGCGCGCAAGATCTTCAGCCGGTGCGCTGTGACCTCCCCAACGATCCGAATCCCCAGTCCCGGTCCGGGGAAAGGATGCCGCCATACGATCTCCTCCGGCAACCCCAGCGCCGCGCCGAGCTGCCGTACCTCGTCCTTGAACAGGGTGCGCAACGGTTCGATCAACGCGAACTGCAGATCTTCCGGCAGGCCACCGACATTGTGATGGCTCTTGATGTTGGCCGTGCCGCTGCCGCCACCGGACTCCACAACGTCGGGGTACAGCGTGCCCTGCACCAGGAACTCGATGGTCTCGCCCTGAGCGCCGGCCTCGGCGACAAGTTCGCGCTCCGCGGCCTCGAACACCCGGATGAACTCGCGACCGATGATCTTGCGCTTCTCCTCCGGGTCCGTCACCCCGGCGAGCGCGGCCAGGAATCGTTCCTTGGCGTCGACTACCTTCAGCGACACCGACGTCGCGGCCACATAATCCCGCTCGACCTGCTCTGCCTCGCCCTCGCGAAGCAAACCGTGATCGACGAAGACACAGGTCAGCTGAGACCCGACCGCACGCTGCACCAGCGCCGCGGCGACCGCGGAATCGACACCGCCGGACAGTGCGCACAGCACCCGCTTGTCCCCGACCTGGGCGCGAACGTCCGCCACCAGCTCATCGAGGATTGTGCCCGTTGTCCAGTTCGGCTCGAGGCCGGCGAGATCCAACAGGAAAGCCCGAAGCAGCTGCTGGCCGCACTCGGTGTGCATGACCTCGGGGTGGAACTGCGCCCCGGCGCAGCGCCGGTCGATGTTCTCGAACGCAGCTATCGGCGAACCCGGCGTGCCGGCCGCTACTCGATACCCGGGCGGCGGAACCGTCACGACATCGCCATGGCTCATCCATACCTGCTGCTGTTCGGGTTGCCCGGCGAAGCATATCCCCGGCTCGGTCACCGCAAGCTCGGTGCGGCCATATTCCCGGCTTCCGGTGTGCGCCACCGTTCCGCCGAGTGCCTGCGTCATCGCCTGGAAGCCGTAGCAGATGCCGAAGACCGGCACGCCGAGGTCGAAGACTGCCGGATCAAGCTGCGGGGCGTTGTCGGTGTACACGGACGCGGGGCCGCCGGAGAGAATGATTGCCACAGGCTTGCGTGCGGCAATCAGCTCCACGGGCTCGGTGTACGGCACGATCTCGGAGTAGAAGTCGAGTTCGCGCACTCGACGGGCGATGAGCTGAGCGTACTGAGCCCCAAAGTCTACGACCAGAACCGGCGACGGGGTACTCATCGAACCTCAACTCCCGCCACGGCGGGAGGCCCGTGATGCCGAGCCCTCGGATACATATCTGAGTCCACTCCGTTATTGATTGATTAACCGTGATAGACGTAGGTGCCCCGGCGCGAGGAACGTTGCTGTCCCATGCCGGGCGCCGATCCGTCCTGGGGTGACCACTGCTGGCTCTGCACCGGCACAGTCGAGTACGAGTTGGGCTGCCCGGACTTACGAAGCGCCTTGTTGTACTTCTTTAGCTTCCGCCGAGACATCTGCTGATACCTATTGGCGTTGTGGCCATGATAGTACTGATCCTGATTCACCGAGCCGGTTTGATGCACGTTATAGGCCGACGAGGCCGACGCCTTAGCCCGCTGGCGCATCGACATGCCCTTGGTGTTGCGCCAGGTTTGCCGGGCGCTCTTAGCGGACTTCACCCCGTCCCGCAAGCCGAGCAGGCCGCCCGTGGCGATGCCGGCCACCTTGCCCATGCCTTCCATGCCGGTGCTCGCCCAGCTAGCTAACTGATGGCGGAACATGATGCCTACTAGACCCACACAGACCGCGAACACCATCTGCACCCACCACGGCGCGGGAACCTGATACACCAGTTGTAGGCCGCCGATGAGCACTCCAACGAACACCACCAGCGCCAATCGCTTGATATACAGACCGGCTATCAGCTCAAACCACTTGAGGAAGAGACGGTAGCCGTAGACGGGAACAATTCCGATCAGGAAGACGATCGGACCGGCGATGGCCAGAAGAATGGTGAGCATCTGAAGCACAAGGTAGGCGGTGGATACCGAGATAAGCACCATTCCCATCGATATGGAACCGATGAGCGCCATAATCGCGACGATAAACCGTTGGCCCGCCAATTCACCGGAAAAGACTCGCCAATATTCCGGATAGTTGGTGGTGACATGATTGTAGGGCCGCCAGGCGTTATCGCCCTTGGTATCGAAGTCAGCTTCGGGCTCGCCGTCCTTGGCGATGAAGCGGGCGCCCCACTCCTTCTTCACCATGTCCAGCCGTTCGTCATCCCGCTTTTTCTGCAGAGCGTTGGTGAACT
The DNA here is from genome assembly GCA_036268755.1 of Mycobacteriales bacterium. Taxonomy (GTDB): domain Bacteria; phylum Actinomycetota; class Actinomycetes; order Mycobacteriales; family QHCE01; genus DATATO01. The sequence continues at coordinate 11,332 of DATATO010000069.1, forward strand.
TTTCCCGGTCCTCAGGACTCAGCTTGGGATCGTTAAGCTTCGCGGTTTCGTCGGGGCTGTAGGCCTGCTGTTTCAGAATTTTCATAGCAAGCTGTTTGCGCTGTTGGGTATAGCCCTCATCGCCCATGACGTCGACGGTGCCGATTTCGCCATTGGCCCACGGCACGAAGACCAACGCGTTGTACATGGTCTGCGCCGCACAGTCGTATGGCTTAGTACCGGGCGCGGCTGTGCCGTCGCTATTGGCACACTTCGTCGTCGATAGGGCCCCCAACACTGCCTCGCCGACGTCGTCGGTGTATCCGCTGGCCTGACGGATAATGCCGGAACCCTGCGTCACATAGACCATGGCGACGCCCACCACCACGATCATCATGCCGACCTTGCTTAACCCCTCGGCCAATCCCCCGCCGCGGATGACGGCGCGATACAGCACAACGACGGCCCCCACTACGACCGCCAACGACATGAGCTGCAAAAACAATCCGAAATGAAACTTGTTGATCATGTCGTCGATAGCCGACCGGTGCGCCCCTTGCTGGGGCACAAAGAAATAGTCGACGATCTTGCTGTTGAAGGTCTGCTGGAACAGTATTATGGCGATCAATGCAAAGATCTTCGCCACCGTAAAGACAAAGTTGGCGCCAAAGTCGGCGATTTGCGTGGTGTCGAAGCAATTCAAGAAGTATGTGCCCCAATACGCCCCGGCTGTGCCGTAATCCGACCAGGTGGTGTGCGCAACGGTATTGGTTTCACTGCGGCCTATGAGTGTTTGCACCCCATGCGTCGTGAGGCCGTTAAGGCCGGTGTTGGGATCCTCGATATCTATGCTAGTCCGCCAGCCACACCGGTTGGCGGCCATATAGAAGGCTTTCCAT
>DATATO010000070.1:0-2412 GCA_036268755.1 Mycobacteriales bacterium
TTCGGTCTCGTGGCCGCCGGGGCTGCGCTGCGTCGACTTGGCGGGGCAAAACCCCGCGACGGTGCATGAAGTCCGAGTCGGTTAGGCCGCACACGAGAGCGTTCGCCAAGGCCGGTCTCGCCCTCGGCGCCGTTGCGTTGGCGATCTGCGTCATGCTGCTGATCCTGCACGCCACGGGTGAGCTCAAACCACCGAACCTCCCGGGTCTGTCAGTGAACGTCGGACCGACGACCTGGCTGCTGCCGACATTTCGCGTGCTCGCCGATACGGCGGCTGTAGTGACCGTCGGCTACCTACTCGCCGCCGTTGTGTTTGTCCCCGGGTTTCGACATGAGGGTAGTAAGCGTTTGCTGCTGTCGGCGACCGGTTTTCGCTGGATCCGCGTGGCGGCCTGGGCCGCCGCGGCCTGGGCGGTCATCTCGGCGATCAGTATCCTGCTCACCGCCTCGGACCTGCTCGGTATCACGCCCGGTCGAGCGTTTCGCGAGAAGATTCTGCTGGAAACCGTGCGGTCGGTGACACAGGGACAGACGCTTGCCTGGACCTGCGCCATAGCCCTTATCGTGGCCGTGATCTGCCACTACGGCCGGACCCTTAACGCCGCCGGTGTCTCGTTGCTGCTTGCGGTCGCGGCGATCACGCCGGTAGCGTTCGCCGGGCATTCCGCCGGCGCGGGCAACCACCAGCTCGCCGTCTCGGGGCAGATTCTGCATGTCGTGCCGGTGACGTTGTGGCTCGGTGGTCTGCTCGCGCTCGTGCTGAGCGGGCGGCTGTCCGCCGCGGACCGTGTCACCGCCGTGAGCCGATTTTCCACTCTCGCGGGCTACTGTCTGGTGCTCGTCGGGGTGTCGGGCCTGCTGAGTCTTTCGGCGCGGTTGCGCGGTTGGTCCGACCTGTTTGGCACCTCCTACGGTCGGGTCGCGTTGATCAAGATCGCGGTCCTGATCATCGCCGGCGTGCTGGGCGCTCTGCACCGAGCCTGGTGTATTCCGCGATTGCGGAACGGCCGCCGCCGGATGTTCGCCCGGATTGCGACGATAGAGCTGCTGGTCCTGGCGGTTGGTATGGGCGCGGGAGTTGGTCTGGCCCGCACCCGCGCCCCGCGAGTGGACGACACCGGCGACGCCGCCACCAGCCTGCTCGGCTATCGGATGCCGCCTCGGATCACGCTGGGGCGACTGTTTTCCGACTGGCTCCCGGATCCGCTGGTGCTCGTCGTGGTGTTAGCCGCGATCACCGCCTACGTGGCCGGGTATGTCGTGCTCCGTCGCCGCGGCGACAGTTGGCCGGTGAATCGCCTGATCATGTGGATCGCCGGTTGGGTGGTACTCGGTTTTGTTACCAACAGCGGGATCGGACGCTATGCGCCGGTGATGTTTAGCGTGCACATGGGGCAGCACATGGTGTTGACCATGCTGGCGCCCATCCTGTTGGTGATGGGTGGTCCGGTCACGCTTGCGTTGCGTACGCTGCGGCCGAGCACTGTTCCGACGCTTCGCGGGGGCCGGGAATGGATTACCGAGATCATGCATCATCCGTTCACCCGGATGATGGCCCATCCCCTGATGGCGCTGGGAATGTACGCGGCGAGTCTGTATGCGATGTACTTCACCGGCTTCTATGAGCTTTCGCTGCGATCGCACGCGGCCCATCTGTTCATGACCGCGCACCTGGTTGGGGCCGGATATTTCTTCTTCTGGGTCCTTATCGGGGTCGACGCGGCCCCGGTGAAAATCGCGCACCCGGTGCGGGTGTTGTTGCTATTCGTGAGCATGGTGTTTCACGCCATTTTCGGGCTGGTGATCATGCAGAGCACTCAGGTCTTCGCCAGCGACTGGTATGCCGCGCTCTCCCGCGATTGGGGCGGTTCGCCGCTTAAGGACCAGGCGCTCGGCGGCGGCATCGCGTGGTCGTTCGGCGAAACGCCGGCGGCATTTGTGCTCGGCATGATCATCCTCCAGTGGGTGCGCTCCGATCGCCGCGAGGAACGTCGGCTGGACAAGCTGGCGGCGCTGTCGGAACGGTCACCGGAGAGGTCCGTGGTGGATCCGCACGTGGCCTACAACGAGTACCTCGCCTCGCTGGAGCGCCGCTCGAAGGCAGCGGAGCGGGTGGACTCGGGCTAGACCGCGACGATACGTACTCTTTTGCCGCACAACGTGAGTAGGTCGTCCTCGTCGGAGGTCAAGACAATCGTCGGCCTGGTGGAACGGAGTGCCGTGGCGGCGACCACGGCGTCAATCGCATATTTGTTACCGTGAAGGCCGGTATCACTAAGCAGTTCGAGGGCATGGAGAGCGATTTCCTCGCTTACCGGCTCGACTCGCAACCTCGATAAGAACCAGCGAAGTCGAGGGTTCTTCACCTAGGATCAGTTACCTCGATCATCGTCATAGCGCTTATGACGACACG
>DATATO010000071.1:0-6853 GCA_036268755.1 Mycobacteriales bacterium
GATCGCGGTACCACATGGGCGATCCCCTCGCGACCGTGCAGGTCCAGCAGCATGCGGTCGATACCGACCTGCGATACCCGGACTATCTGACCACGGATCGGGACCATTGAGGTATCTCCGACGAGTTCCCTGGCGCCCAGACCAGTGCAGTTGACTACTATGTCGTGACCGTCAAAGGCCTCTGGTACCGAGCGCAGGGATCGCAGGGCGATCGTTCCCCCCATACTACGAAATCGTCGTTCTAAGTAGCCTAAATACAGGGGCATCTCAGCTACCGGTGATGGAAACAGGTACGCGTCCCGATATTTCGACGGTAGGTCGGAGCGCTGCGGCCGACCAAATCGTGGAACGGCAGAGCTCCACCAAGGGTCCGCGGCGGGTTCGGTGAAAAACTCTAGGGTCTCACGAATGGCCACTCCGGTGTCCGCGACGAACGCCAGATGCATGAGTTCTTCGTAGGTCGTCGCCGCCCAACTAAGCACGAGACTTTCGGGTAGGGCCTTGTAGGGATACCAGAAGGCGGCGGCCACACTGGAGGTCGTTGCCCCCGCAGGTTCCCGTGTCCAGATCTCAGTCGATATGCCCGCTTCCAGGAGTCGGATCCCTACCGAGAGACCGGACACTCCGCACCCGACGACAACAGCTGACGACATACAGCGACATCCCTTCTGGCGCGGGATATCAGCCTATCCGATCGTATAGGGGTCTATCTCCACCTTGACCGCGTCCGGTGCTTTGCGGGCGCTCCACTGGGCCCGCATGGCGCGCAGTGCCGACGTGAGCGCCACCGTGTCGGAGCGCGGTATTCGGATAAGTATCTGCTCGCGCTGGCCCTGATCCGGATGCCCGGGCCCGGCTTCGGTCGCGCCAAACTCATCGGTCGGCACCGGACCCAACAGTTCCGCGGTCGGCGGCAACTCCAGCTGATTCGCGAACTCCCCCAGCGGGCCGGACAGGCCGGTGAGCTTGGCCATCCGAACTGCGGGAGGGAATCCAAGTTCAATGCGTTCGATTAGCTCCCGCTCGGCGAACCACGGCGATGACCAGCGCAGCAGGGCCTGAACTACGGGCAAGCCGCCGTCGGCCATTGTGACGACCCGGCCGCCGGATGCGGCGTCTTTCACCAGCGCCGCAGCGTTCATCCAGCGCCGCAGTGCCTCCTGCGCCGCCCGCAGCTCGGGACGACTCAACAGCGCCCAGCCGTCCAGCAGCAGCGCAGCCCCGTAACCGGAACCCTCCGCGACCGGCTCCGCTCCCGGTGTTGCGATGACCAGCGACGGCTCGTCGGACACGGTGGCCAGTACCGCGTCCCTACCCGAGGTCTTGACGGGCACCGTGGGAAAGGCCCGTCCGAGCTCCTCGGCGGTGCGGCGCGCACCGATCACGGATCCGCGCAGCGCCGTTCCACCACAGGCATCGCAGCGCCAATCGGTCGCGGGATGGCCGCACCAGCGACAGCTGGGCAGCTGACCTCCGCCAGGGAATCCAAGCGGGCCCGAGCATTGACTGCACCTGGCCGGAGAGCGACAGGAGCGGCATGCCAGCGACGGCACGTAACCTCGCCGCGGCACCTGCACCAACACCGGCGCGCCGGTGGCCAGCGCATCGCGGGCGGCCTGCCACGCCACGGATGGCAGCCGGGCGCGGTCTGCCGCGGCGTCCCGCTCCTGCTGGGCGTCCTCGCCGAGCGCAGTGATCCGCGGGGAGGCGCGGCGTACGGTCGCCGGGTCGCCCACAAGCTCGTGGGCCCAACCTAGGCGCACCAGCTGCTGCGCCTCGCTGGTTCGGGCGAAGCCGCCCACGAGCACGGCTACCCCGTCCGTCACCCGCGACAGCAGCACGTCTCGGGCGTGACAGTACGGCGCGCGCGGCTCCACGTGCAGATCATCGCCGTCGTCCCACAGCATCACGAGACCCAGGTTTTCCACCGGCGCGAACGCCGCGGCACGGGTGCCGACCACGCAACGCACCGCACCCCGGCGCGCCGCCAGGAAGCGACGATATCTAGTAGTTGGGCCGAGGTCGGCGGACAGCGTGACGTGTTTTCCTGGCCCGAGTTGTTGCGCCAGCGCGGCATCGACCCGCGCCACCTCCCGGTAGTCGGGTAGCACGATGAGCACGCCCTGACCGGCGCTCATCGCCGCCGCGGCGGCCTCCGCCATCCGCTGCGGCCAGGTTTCGCCGGGCAACGCGGTCCACACGGCCCGCGGCGCGCGATGCTGCCGAAGCGCGGTCAGGAACGCCGGACCATTTCGGTAGCGGAGCCAGGTCTCGGCGTCGGGGGCTGGCGGGTTCTCCGGTGGAGCGGCGAGCGGCTCGGCCTCGACGGCGGCGCGACGCGGCGGCACGGCCAGGCGGAGCACGTCCGACACGGTTCCCACGCATCGATCCGCCACCGTCCGGGCCAGGCGATACACCTCGGGGCTGAGCACGGATTCGGGCGAGACGACCCGCTCGATGAAGGCGAGCTTTCCGGAATGATCGCTGCCGGCGACCCGCTCGACGATGAACCCGTCGGTGAGCCGGCCCGCGAAACGGAGCCGAACCCGACACCCCGGCTGAGCGTCCGCCGAGGCTTCTTCCGGCACCAGATAATCGAAGAGACGATCCAAATGTGGGTGCGGCGTGCTCACCACTACCCGCGCCACCGGCAGTTCGGCGGCGGGCTGCGGTACTTCACGACGAGAACTGCTCACGGTGTTGGTGTATCACGCGGCGGCAACATGCGTGACACGGACCGATCCGATTCGGGTTGGTCCGCGGTGGCCCTACCGACAACTTCCGGGAATTTGTCAAGTAAGCGGCTATTTGCTGGGGGAATGGGATGGGCCACGGCCAGAGTGGGTACCGGCCTGCCCCGGCGGAACGGAATGTGGATTCAGGCCGACCGAATCGGGTATCACACCGCGCTTGAGGAACGGGGCAATACGCGGCGACGGTGTGGCATCCGGAGAACCGACCGGCGGAACGCTATTCCGCGTAGGAGCCCCCGGCGGAACCCACGGATTCCGCACTATTTCCGCGATGTCCGCGGCGGTGAGTGCCGGACCCATGTCGCCACTCTCCGCGAGCCTGATGATCGGTCGCAGTGCAGTGGTGATTTCGGCGATGTCGAGGCTCATGATGTGGGGCGGCAACTGCTCAGCCGGCGAGAGCCTTTTGCGCATTGCTCGGTATTTCGTATGTAGTTTCGGTAACCGCTGCAGCGGGAACAGCTGCCACAAGGGCACGCCCCTGCGGTCGGATAGTTCCGCAATAGCCGTCGCGGCACGCCGGGGGTCGAACGTCTTGTGCCGCACCATCTGGTACAGATCGTTCACGTGCTTCATGTACTTGGCTTGCCAATCCCGCTCGGGCCCTTCGGCGTTGTAATCGACTCCTTCCAATTTCCCAGCCAACACGTCGGCGGGATTCTGCAGGGTACGCACGCCGGGCGTCAGGCCTGGGATGGGCACTGGGCAGAACGGAGTCATGGTGTGTGAGACCGGAGCGGTGAGAATCGGATCGTTGATGACATCCAGGGCAATTTCGCCAAAATCTTCGCCGTTCACTTGCCCAGTTAACGTGTAGAAAGCACCCTTGTCGCTGAGATCTGGGGTCTCGGCCGCCAGGCTGACGTAGTCGCCAAGATCAGCAGCCAGCCGTTTCCTTATGGCTCGATCGATAGCCGGCACTCGATCGGGATCGCCCAGTGCCGGGATGTCCGCCGCCGGCCCTGCTACCCCGGCATCGACATCACCGAGGCCGCGCATCTTGGACAACTCCGCCGGGAACCCCGCCGCGCGGCGATCCTGTCTGCGAGAAGTTCTCTCCTTTCACTCTCCGTCAGCTCTTTCTTGAGATGTTTTAGAAAGTTTCGAGCTGCAGGAAAGTGACTGGTGAACCACGGCGCGACGTGGTTGTGATGGCGGGACGGGCGGCCCATAGTCACGACTGCGGCGGATGGGTGGCCGCACTGATCGACCGGACTAGGAACTCCCCGTTGCGGCGGTCGTTACGCCTTGCCCAGCCGTCCAGCTCGGCCGCAAGCTCGGCGAGGTCGACGCCGCGGCGCTCCATCCGCAGCAGGTAACGACCGATCGTAGTCTCGTCCTCGATCGGGCAGTCGTCGTAGTGGTTGTCCAGCAGGTCCTTCACGGTCCGGGCCGGCGTGGTCACCGGCACGCCATCACACATGAACCAATCCTGCGGCGGCAACGGCGCCCGATGCACGTATCTATCCGGGATCGCAGCATTCAGGCCGTCCGGAAGCGGGGTTTCGGGCGGGAAGGTAACCGCGAGGAAACCGGCGCCGAACTTCGAAGAAGCCAACCGCTGTGCGGCGCTCCCATGCGACACCACTCCGCAGCCCGGCGCCACCCGATCCCTGGCAAACGTCGCTGGGGCGAGCGACAGCCACCGCTCATAAACCTCACCATGGTTCGATGCGCCTGGCAGCTTATAAACGCCCTCGACCCAGGAGGAAAGCTCCCATTGTTCTTCCAGCTCCTCCAGCGCCGCGCGGTCGACACCAACGGTCGCCGCCTGTGGCACCGTGAACATGCCGAACTGGTCGGCGCTCATAACCTGCAGTCGCTCAAGCGCCTCGTCGGAATCCATAGGCAGCACGATACGTGTCCGGCAGGCCAGCGGAAGGATTTCTATCGGCGAACTCGACGACAATGCCGTTTCGGCAGTCAGGAACAGCGTTCCTGTCGAGTTCGTCGGCGGGAACGCTAAGGCGGGCAGCGGGCCAGGCAGCGGCGAGTGCCGTTACAGACCAACGGCGTCCTTGAGGGCAGCGGCACGATCGGTGCGCTCCCATGTGAATTCCGGCAGCTGGCGGCCGAAATGGCCGTAGGCCGCCGTGGCCTGATAGATCGGCCGCAACAGGTCCAAATCCCGCACGATCGCGGCCGGTCGAAGGTCGAACACCTCCAGCACCGCCTGCTGGATGCGACGGGCATCTACCTCTTCAGTCCCAAATGTCTCCACGAACAGACCCACCGGACGGGCCTTGCCGATGGCATACGCCACCTGCACCTCGCACCGGCTGGCGAGCCCGGCGGCGACAACATTCTTGGCCACCCAGCGCATGGCGTAGGCGCCGGAACGGTCCACCTTGGAGGGATCCTTGCCGGAGAAGGCGCCGCCGCCGTGCCGGGCGGTACCGCCGTAGGTGTCCACGATGATCTTGCGGCCGGTGAGGCCGGCATCGCCCATCGGACCACCGATTTCGAACCGACCCGTGGGGTTGACCAGCAATCGGAAGTCGCTGGTATCTATGGACAGATCGGCAAGCTCGGGCTCGACCACATACTGTCGAATATCGGGGGCGAGCAGGGTTTCCAGCGATACGTCCGAGGCGTGCTGACTCGACACGACCACCGTGTCCAACCGAACCGGCCTGGCGCCGTCGTACTCGAAAGTGACCTGGGTCTTACCGTCCGGGCGCAAGTAAGGCACGACGCCGGAATGCCTAACCTCCGACAGCCGCTGCGAGAGGCGGTGGGCTAGAGAAATGGGCAGTGGCATCAGCTCGGGAGTGTCATCGCAGGCATAGCCGAACATCAACCCCTGATCCCCGGCGCCCTGCAGATCCAACTCGTCGCCCTCGGCATGCTCCATCCGAGACTCGAACGCCGAATTCACGCCCTGAGCGATATCCGGCGACTGACCGCCTATGGCAACGGTGACGCCGCAGGACTTGCCGTCGAAGCCCTTGTGGGACGAGTCGTATCCGATGCGCAGAATCGTCTCGCGCACGATGCGGGGAATGTCCGCCCAACCGGCCGTGGTGACCTCACCGACCACATGTACCAAACCCGTGGTTAGCAGCGTCTCCACCGCGACCCGGGAATGAATGTCCTGGCGCAGCAGCGCGTCCAGGACACCGTCGCTGATTTGATCGGCGATCTTGTCGGGATGACCCTCGGTGACCGATTCGGAGGTAAAAAGTCGACCAGACACGGTGCTCCAAACAGGGGAGAAAAGCGATTACGTTGTGCAGCAAAGGAAGCAGGCAGCCTTCATAGCCCAGAACTTACCGGAGGCGAGTGACAACCACGTCCAGTATTACAGCGGCGAGCTCATCCTTACTACCGAATGGGACGTCTATCGCATCGGAATCGGGACTCAGGATGGTCGCGGCGTTCTCACCAACCTCGAAGCCGCGGCCGTCGCCGACCTCGTTGAGCACCAACAGATCGCAGCCCTTGGCTTTGAGCTTTGCTATGGCATGTGTTCGCGTGTCGGCCTCGGCGTCGCCGGTCTCCGCGGCGAAACCGACGATGACCTGACCCCCCACTCGATGCGCGACGAGCTCCGCGAGCACGTCCGGGGTCCGCCGAAGCTCAAGTTGGGGTACACCGTCTCCGATTTTCTTGATCTTGTGCGCCGCCACCGCAACCGGCTGAAAGTCCGCCGGCGCGGCGGCCATGATCACCACGTCCGCCGGGTGGAGAGCGTTCGAGCCTCCGCTTTCGACAAGCATGGCCCCGCGGAGCTGCTCAGTCGTGGATACCGTCACCAGACGCACCCCCGGCGGCGGTTCGAGTGTCACGTTGGCGGCGACCACCGTCACGTCGGCGCCGCGAGCGGCGGCCACACGCGCCAGGGCAATGCCCTGTCGGCCGGAGGAGCGATTGCCGAGGAACCGAACCGGGTCAAGCGGCTCACGTGTTCCCCCGGCGCTCACCACAACCCGGCGACCCACGAGGTCGTTACGCCAATGCCTGCCGGCCCTGCGGTGGTCGAACAGCAGCAGAGCCATCTGCGCGATCTCGGCAGGCGAGGCGAGGCGCCCCTCACCCACATCGCCGCCCGCGAGCGCGCCGCTGTCCGGGCCACATATCACGGCGCCGCGCGACGCGAG
>DATATO010000072.1:0-1927 GCA_036268755.1 Mycobacteriales bacterium
CGTTCGGACCTAACCTCAGCCACCGGGCTACACGTGGTGTCCGGCAGCCTCGAGGTCATCTCCAAGAGTTTGAAACATCCCTACGCCACGGTGAGTCGAACCCTGGGAGCCGGTGACCGATGCATTCTCCGCGACGACGAGAGCCACATCGTTTCCAGTGTGGAGGGCGCGGACATCCTGCAGGTCGTCACCCCGAGATTGCATCGGGGGCGGTCGTTTTTACTGCCGGAGGTCGCTAATGGGCAGTTCATCGACGAGCGTTTCAGTCATGCCAGGCATTACCGTAGCCGACTTGCGGCCGTCGCTCCAGGGGCTGCCGCGCGCGTTCAGGTGGCCGGAGTGCGGCTGGCGCAGGCGTCGTCTGCTCGGTTATCTGCCTTGCGGACGCGGAAGCCCCGTCGGATCATGTTTGTGCACGCCCACCCCGACGACGAATCCAGCAAGGGTGCGGCCACGATGGCCGAGCTGGTCGCCGCGGGGCACGAGGTCATGGTCGTGACCTGCACGGGCGGTGAGCAGGGCTCGTTGCTGAACCCTGACCTCGAGCACCTCGATCCGGCGGAGATCGCCACCCTACGCAGGAATGAAATGGACGACGCGTTGAGTCATCTAGGCGTGCAGCACCGCTGGCTGGGGTATCTCGACTCCGGGATGCCCGCAGACGGCATTGCGGCGCCTGATACCTTTGCCGCCCAGGCCGACAGCGCCGCCGAGGATCTTGCTGAGTTAATCCGCGAATTCCGGCCCGACGTACTGGTCACCTATAACGAGACGGGGGGTTATCCTCACCTGGATCACATTGCCACCCATCGCGTTTCGATAGCCGCGGTCGAGGCGGCGGCCGACGCAGAGCGTTCCGCGTCGGGTGAGCCCCATTCGGTGAGCAAGGTCTACTATCACGTTCCCTTTGACCCCGAAACCGTCGAGGCGGTACACAAGCATCTGCTTGCCAACGGTCGGGAGTCTCCGTTCGACCGGCCGCCGCTGCATCTACCGCGTCGGGTGACGACAAAGGTCAGGGCGCGTCGCCGTAGTGCCATCGCCGCGGAGCGGGCGCTGTCGTCGCATCGGACCCAGATCAACGGGCATAACCCCTGGTTGTCGCTGCCCCGACGGATGCGACGAGTGGAAAAATTCGAGCGGGCGCAGCCCGAGCCTGGCCACGGCGAACGACTCGAGTTCAGTCTGCTCACCGGGCTGCCCGACTCGGTCAAGGCTTCGCCGGTCAGGTGGACTACGGCGCCCCGATTTCCGCTGATCGCCCGCGAGACAATCAGGCGACGGCAGGACCGGGCGCGCCCCTAACCAACGGCCTTTTGTGACGCAATGCCCACCAGAACCCCGAGGCCGCGGCGCTTAGTCACAAAATGCCGGTGCTCGCTGCCGGGCGCCGAAGTTGCTAGCGTGATTGTATGCCGCACCCACGGATGTATCGCGACAACGATCCATACCTTAGCCAGCTTCGTAAGCTGTGCCAGGAGTTTCCCGAGTCAGTCGAGGTGGAAGCATGGGGCCGGCCGACGTTTCGCGCGGGTAAGAAGATCTATGGGGTTTTCGCGGGTGGAGACGAGCATCCATACGCGCTGATATTCAAGCCCGCCTCTGACGATCACACGGCGCTGCGGCAAGATCCCCGGTTTTACGTTCCACCTTATTTCGGTGCGTCCGGTTGGCTTGCGCTGGACTTTACGGCCGCAGATGTCGACTGGGCCGAGGTGCGGGAGCTACTCGATGCTTCCTATCGTCAGGTAGCGCTAAAGCGTATGCTCGCCGCGTTAGGCGGGTGAGCATCGGTGATGCCAAAGGAAGGCACGGAGAGCTTCATTGTCGTCGTCGGTGAGAACGTCGCCGATGCCGTGGTCGAAGCCCTACCGGCGACCGGCGAGGCACTTCTCCACGTTTACGCCGGTGGGGGACCAGCCAATAC